>NZ_DEPK01000199.1:0-27854 GCF_002358725.1 Microbacterium sp. UBA3394 | reverse complement strand
AGACCGCGGACGCCCACCGTGACCGTCGCGGCCTCGTCGAGCACGATCTGAAGCATGGGTCGGTCCCACGTCGGCCAGCCGCTGAGGGTGAACGCCTGCGTCTGCTCCACACCGCCGACGCTCGCGACGAGGTCGATCCGAGCCGGATCGCCCACGTCGCTGCCACCCATCGCCGCGGCGGACAGCTCGTAGGTGCCCGCCGGCAGGTCGACATCCTGGAGCGCGGTGAACGCGTACGGCTGCCCATCGACGTAGTAGTTCAAGGCGTATTCACCCTCATCGCCGTCGGAACCCGCCGACGCGGTGACCCAGAAGGAGCCCTCGTCGTCCGGCCAGGGGTCCGCCTCGATCGTCCATGGCGTGACGTCGTCGATGCCCTTCTCGAACCCGCCGTTGGCGATCTCGTTTCGCGCCGTCACGACGATCTCGGCCCGAGCCGTCAGGCCGTTCGCGGTGACACCGGTCACGGTGTACGTGCCGGGACCGGCGATCGCGTCCAGTTCGTCGTTCCAGGTCACCGCCTCGGTGGTCGTCGAATCGTCGTAGGCGACCACGGTGACCTCGTCGGGAAGGTCGATCGGCTCGCCGTCCACGACGGTCAGTTCGACGGTGCGCACGGTCGGATCGGGGATGCTTCCGTCTCCGGCCTCGAGGTCGTCGATGGCCGTGCGCAGGGCCGCGGCCGCGGCATCCACGGATGCCTGACTCGGCGATGACGCGTCGAGGATCACCTCGGCGCGGGTCATGGCCCGGTCGAAGGTTAGCAGCGAGGCCGCCGTCCACCCGTCGCGGTCGATGGCCGCGCCCTCCGTGTACACCGTCTCCAGCGCTGACGTGTCGGCTTCGTCCACGGGGGTCACCTCGACGAGCTCGAACTCGTCGATCGTGCCCCAGGCGCCGTCCGTGAGAGAGAACGTCGCGGAGACCGTGACGCTCTGCCCCTCGGCGACCGTGACGATCGGCGTGCGCGGGTTCTGCCACCCCTCGTAGCCGCTCAGCGTGAACGGCGCCGACGCGCTCTCGATGCCCGAAGCCAGCGAGATCGAGGTCGCCTCGCCGGCGACCGCGGCGCGTCCCTGCGCCTGCGCCGAGAGGCGGTAATCGCCGGCGGCGACACCGGTGATCTCCTGAGAGATCGTGAACGAGAAGTCGCCGCCGGCGCGATACCAGTGCGTCGAACGCTCACCCGCGAACGGGTCGTCGGTCGCGCTGATCGTGTAGCCCGTGCCCGTTCCCGTCCACGGAGCGACGCCGTCTTCGAACCCGGGGTTCGCGAGGAGATTCTGCCCGTCGGCGTCGCCGTCGAGAACGGTCACCGTCAGCGTCGCCTCGAGGCCCGCACCCGTCGTGCCCGGCACCTCGTAGGTGCCCGCGCCGACGAACCACGACTCCTGCCCCTGCCAGGCCACATCCTGCTGCTCGGTCGTGCCGTCGGTGTACGACACGGCGACCGTCTCGGGGAGCGACCACGACTCGCCATCGACGACGGTGATCTCCGGAGAGGCGACGGTGTCGACATCGCGCGGGCCGACGGTGCCGTAGCGCACGTAGTCCCATACCCGCAGCGACTCCAGCGGTCGGCCCTCGAAGTCGAACATCGCCTGGTTGTCCCAGCCGGACCCGCCGTAGTTCGCCGCCGCGTCGGCGCTGTAGTCGGCGGCGTGAGACGAGGCCCAGCCCGAACCGAACTCCTCCCACAGCAGCCGGTTCTGCTCGATGTCCTCCGGCGGGCCGACGGGGAGCCACGCCGGCTCCCAGTAGAAGACGCCGAGACCGGCATCCCCGACGTTCGCGACCGCTTCGATGACATCGCGCACCGCGAGAGCCTGGCCCTGCACCGACGTGGAGTACTGGTCGTACGCGGTGCGGATGTTGTTGGGGTACCCGTCGCCGTCTTCGAGCGTGTACGCCCACGAGGTCTCGGCGACGATCACGTCCTTGCCGTAGGTCTCGGCGACACCGGCCAGCTGGCTCGTGAGGTTCTCCAGCGTTCCGTGCCAGTACGCGTAGTAGGACGACGCGAACACGTCGTAGTCGATGGGCTGCACGCCGTCGGTGGCCGGATCGGTGTCGTACGTGGCGAGACTGTTCGCGAGGGAGCCGTAGTTGCCGCGCTCGGGGTTGGTGAAGTGGATCGCGATCTTCACGTCGTCGCCGAGCGCGTCCCGCACACCCCGCGAAGCGGCGTCGAAGAGCTGCCCGGATTCCGGCCACGCCGTCTCGGCGAGCAGCAGGCCGGAATTCTCGTTCCCGATCTGAACCATGCCGACATCGACGCCGGCGTCGTCCATGCGGCTGAGGGTGTCGACGGTGTAGTCGTACATCGCGTCGGCGCGCTCGGCGGTCGTCATGCCCTCCCACGCCTTGGGCAGCGGCTGCTGCCCGGGATGGGCCCAGAAGTCCGAGTAATGGAAGTCGACGAACACGCGCATCCCGGCAGCGGTCGAACGCAGCCCGATCTCGGTGGCGCGCTCGGCGTCGACGGTGCCGCCGCCGTAGCCGTTGCCGTCGGCGTCGTAGGGGTCGTTCCAGACGCGGATGCGGGAGTAGTTCACGCCCGCCTCGGCGAAGACGTCGAACACGTCGGCCTCTTCGCCGTCGAAGTCCCGGAAGGTCACCCCCGATTCCTCGAGCGACAGGATCGATGAGGCGTCGACCCCGTTCATGAAGTCCGCGCTCAGGCCCTCGACCACCGGGACCGTGATCCCGGCTTCGACCGGTTCGTCCGCCGCCGCGGTTGCCGCGGTGGCGAAGGCACTCACCGTTCCTGCAATCGCCGCTGCCGCCATCAGGCGTGCTCGCTGACGTGTGACCATGAAGGTTCCTTTCGATCGTCGTTGATCCGGCAAGCCGCGCAGGGCGCGGGTCAGGTCGATAGCGGCATCTCTGCTCCCGGGGGCGTGACCGGCGGCCGTCGACACGCGACTGGGACCGGTCACAGGGTTGGGGGCATGAATGCCTGTGACCGGTCACAGTCACGCGATGCGCGATGCCAAGGGTCGATTCGGGATGCGCAACCAAAAGCACGTCATTTGCTATCGATCGTCGATAGATCATGATCGTTCCTCAACACATATCGTCATGAACGGAGGACCGGAGATGGGAAGAGGTGTCACTCTCCTGACACAGGTGGTGATCAGCGCGGCGATCGTGGGGTCGATCGCGACGCAGGTGCTGATCATCCCGGCGATCTGGTTCGACCTTGCGGCGGCACCGTTGGCACTGCGGGTCGCGTTCGTCGCCCTGCTCGTGCTCGGCATCGTCTGTCTGCAGGTGTGCGCCGTCTGCACCCTGATCCTTCTCACACGGGTACGTCGCGGATCGGTCTTCCGCCGCTCGTCGTTCCGCTACGTGGATGCGATCGCGTGGTCCGTCTTCGCGGCGGCGCTCGTCAGCGCTGCCGTCGCCGCGCTGCTCGCCCCCGGCGGCATCGCGCCCGGCGTCGTCGCTCTCATCGGCGGCGTCGCGCTCGTGCTCGGCGGTGTCGCCCTCATCGTCGTGGTCATGAAAGCCCTGCTCCGGCAGGCGACGCAGCAGGAGGTCGATCTCGGTGTGCTCCGCGCCGAGCTCGACGAGGTCGTCTGATGCCGATCGTCATCGACATCGACATCATGCTCGCGCGCCGCAAGATGGCCGTCGGCGTGCTCGCCGAACGCGTCGGCATCACGCCGGCGAACCTGGCCGTGCTGAAGAACGGACGAGCCAAGGCGGTGCGCTTCTCCACCCTCGACGCCCTGTGCGATGTCTTGGAGTGTCAACCGGGCGACCTGCTGCGGTGGATCCCGCCCGAGCAGGCGGCATCACCGGCAGAGACGTCGTCGGCCGATGCAGCCGATCCCGTCAGCCCCTGAGGTAGACCGTCGCGGTCTCGGTGAAGAAGTCCCGCGCGGCGGCACTGTTGAAACACACGAAGGCCCCGGGATCCGCACGCCGTGACGCGGGATTCCGGGGCCTCCTCGAGGTGACAACGGTTGTGGAGATGGGGGGAATCGAACCCCCGTCCATCGCTGGGTCGCTGCGGCTTCTCCGGGCGCAGTCTGTGCAGACGTTCTGCTCGGCCCCGACCTTTGTCACAGACACCTAAGTCGACGGGCCCAGCCTGGAAAGAGTCCCGCGTGACGTCCAGACGCCGTCACGCAGCAAGATCCCTAGATGACGCCAGTACCCGTGACGGGATCACGCACGGACTGACGGACTATCGGGCTCGCTTACGCAGCGAGGGCGAAGTCAGACTGCTTCTTATCGGCAGTTATTGGTTTGCAGGGGGCGTTCACGAGATAACCCTGCATCCTCGGCCCGCTTCACGCAGTTACGCAGACGATGTCGAAACCGATCATCCCCGTGCGTTCCTTCGTGCGAAGGACCGTTGTCACACTGTGGAGTTGCCAACCTCGGATCCGATGGAATCCGAGCACATCAGAATACAACGGATGCGCGGCATCCGCCATTCCCGCACATCACACCGATTCGAGCTCGCCGCGCACGATCGAGTCACCCGAATGCGTGGGATCACCGTCGAGAGGCTCCTCGGAGATATCCACGAGCACGTACTCGTCGATGTCGACGTCGTCAGGAATCGCGAAGGTGCCTTCCGATCCCTCCAGCACGCCGAGGCTCACGATCGCCGACGCGTCGGCGGTGATCAGCCACACCTCGCGGTAGGCGTCGGTGCCGGCGGCATCCGCGTCGAGTTCGACCGTGATCTGACGCTCACCATCCGGGTCCTCGACGACGACCGCGGTGCCGGCAGCACCAGGGTGACCCGGGAACGCGTCGAGAGCGGCCGCGGCAAGCTCCGTGGGCGCCGGGCGGAGGATCGAGGTGACCCCGACCACGACCAGAACGGCGGCCACCGACGCGGCCAGCGCGAAGACGACCTTCGTCCAGCGTCGCGTTCCCCGCTTCGGTTCGGGCGTCTCGTCTGAATCCGACGCCGCCGGGCCGTCGACGATGTCCGCCGCGGGCGCCACATCGATCGTGGCGCTGTCGGTGTCGACGTCGGGCGCCGAGGCGGCCGCCATTCCGACCTCGGCGGCGATGCGCTCCCACACGCGAGCCGGCGGCGCCTCGAGGTCGCCGACGGTGAGCGTCGAGCGTCCCACCAGCACGGCACGGCTGAGCTCGGTGAACTCCGTCGCGCACAGGCTGCACTCCTGCAGATGAGCCGACTCATCGGGATCGGCGTCTTCGCCCAGCGCGATCAGCGCCAGCCTCTCGGCATCAAGATGCGACATGACTCACCTCCAGTCGTTCTCGCAGTCGCTTCAGACTTCGCCTGATATGGCTCTTCACGGTACCCAACGGCATGTCCAGCCGATGGGAGATCTGGTCGTGCGTGAGGTCGTCGTAGAACGCCAGCCTCACGACTTTCTGCGCGTCCGGTTCCAGTCGGTCCAGTTCGTCCGCCAGCAGGAGCCTGTCGGCCAGGTCGATCTCCGACCCCACCAGGCTGTCGGGATCGGTGTAGTGCTGCATCTCCTCCTGGAGCCGCCTCACCCGCGCTCGCGCCTCATGCGTGTCGGCGATCCGCCGCCGGCAGATCGTCACCAGCCATGTCGACAGCTTCGCCTTGTCGGGGTCGTATCTCTCCCGCGATGTCCAGGCCGAGACGAAGGTCTTCTGGGTGACATCCTCCGCATCGCCTCGATCACCGAGCGAGCGCAGCGCGAGGGTGAAGACGACCGCCGACCAGCGGCGGTAGACCTCTTCGAGCGCGCGGTCCTCACCTCTGCGGAACCGCTCGCACAGGTCGCGTTCGTCGGGATCCACAACGCCACCCCCTGCCTCTCGGGTCACCACCTCGATCGTCTCAGGCGGGTGCGGCGATCGCCACCACATTGTCCTGGTACCGGCCGGTGGCGGAGTCGAACGCCCCGCCGCAGGTGATGAGCACCAGTGTTCCCTCTCCCTCCCGCGAGAACAGCTCGTTGACGGGCAGCTCCGCCTTCGGGTAGTAGGTGACGCTCTCGAGAACGTACGGATGCACGACTCCGTCGGCGTCCGCGACTTCGATCCGCTCCCCTGCGCCGAGGTCGCGAAGGCGACTGAACGGCCCGATCGGGTAGCCGGGGGCATCCACATGCGCCGAGATGACCGTGTTGCCGGTCTCACTCGTCGGATCGGACCCCCACCGGTACCAGCCGGCGATCGCGGGATCCTCGGGCAGCTCCATGAACCCACCCTCCTCGACGCCGACGTCGACCACGGGCACGTCGACCCCGATCGACGCGATGCTGACCGATGTCGGAGGAACCGCGCGCCGCGGCGGCGAGGGGGTCGCCGCCGCGACCGGCACGTCGACCGACGCCGTCGGTGCGGGTGCCGCCGAAGTGCGGACAGGTGCCGGTGTCACCGTGGGGGATTCGGTGACCGACTCCTGTCCGCACCCGGTCAGGGCAAGAACGATCGCGAGGGGGGCGAGGCCCGTCGCGATCGCCTTGCGGATCATGCGGGTTCTCAGCGCTCGGCCCGCTTGCGCGAGACGACCACGGCCGACGTGGCGATCGCCGCAGCGACACCGAAGGCGCCGACGATCAGCAGGGTCTGCATCATCGCGTCGCGCTCGGCCAGCTGGCCGCCGGAGCCGGACGGAACACCGTCGGGAGCCGAGTGGAGCCCGTCGATCGTCTGCACGGCGAGGTCGAGGTTGTCGTCCTCGAGGCTGCCCCACGCGTAGACGATGGTGAGCACACCTTCTTCGACGGCGACGTCGGCCGGTCCGATCACCGGGTCGGTGGTGCCGGTCGCAGCGACGGATGCCTCGATCGTTCCCGCGGCGAGATCGAGGGTCGCCTCCTCGGGGTTCGCGAGGTTCTCGATCACCGGGGTGCCTCCCGCGAGCACATCCACAGCGGGCGCCGCGGCGTCGTGGCGTACTGTCAGTCGGCCTTCTCCCGGTGCTGTCTCGGAGATGTCGTTCACATACGGGGTGACCGTCGGCTCGCCGCCCTCGGTGAGGTGGGCCACCGCGGTGTAGCTCGTGTTGGCTTCGAGGGTGACGCTGACGGGACCGAGGATGGGGTCGCTCGCGTCGGCCGCATCGGTCGCCGTCAGAGCGACTTCGTAATCGCCCGCGGCGAGGTCGAGCGGGCCGGCGAGGTCGCCGGGCTGGAAGTCGTCGAGGGTCAGTTCGCCATTGACGTAGACGTCGACGGGGGTGTCGGGGATGCCATGGAGCACCGACAGGTCAGCGGTGGTGTCCGAGATGGCGTACGCGGGGGCTGCCAGACCGAAAGCGGCGATCGCTCCGGCGGTGATACCCGCTGCGAGGGTCTTACGCACGATAGTCCTCCTTGGAATCACGGGCGGCTGGGCACCGCCTCATGCCTATGTGTTCCGGGAGGGTGTGCGATTCGGATGCAGGTGGCGGAGATTTCGCTCGCCGCCGGCGTAGCGGAGGCGATTATCTGGTTGCGGGAAGCGACGGGGCCTCATCCGACGTCGTGCCGGCGACCATCGGGGCGATCACGGTCGCCGACGCGACGGCGGCGAGGCCGGCGACGACCGCGACCGCGACGGTGGCAACCAGCATCTTCAGCGCGGAGGTCTTCATCGCGGGTCACGTTATCGTGACCGTCGGCACGCGTCCACCTTCGCCGCCAACCTGTAACCCGCCCGTGAGGGGCGACCCGTCAGCCCGAGCGGGTCACTCGCCGAGGCGGTTGCGGGTGCGCATGGCCCGCTCGGCCTCGCGCTTGTCCTGACGTTCGCGCAGCGTCTGACGTTTGTCGTACTCCGCCTTACCCTTGGCGATCGCGATCTCCACCTTCGCGCGGCCGTCGCTGAAGTACAGACGCAGCGGCACGAGGGTGTAGCCGCCGGCCGACGCCGCGTGGCCGAGACGCTCGATCTCGTCCTTGTGCAGCAGCAGCTTGCGGGTGCGCTTGGCGGAGTGGTTCGTCCAGTGGCCCTGCGAATACTGCGGGATGTTCACCGCGTCCAAGAACGCCTCGCCCTTGTCGATGAAGGCATAGCCGTCGGTGAGATTCGCGCGCCCCTCGCGCAGCGACTTCACCTCGGTGCCCATGAGCACCAGACCCGCTTCGTAGGTCTTCTCGATGGTGTAGTCGTGGCGGGCGCGACGGTTGGTCGCGACGACCTTCTCTCCGCGTTCCCGGACCATGATGACTCCTCGTATGACGGATGCCGCTCGAGACGGCAGCCCATCAGTCTAGCAAGCGTCTCACGCCGTGCTCGGGCGCGGTCAGGCGCGCAGCCAGCGCCGGATCGCGAAGCTCGCCGACAGGGCCGCGAGCACGGCGCCGATCACGATGAGAACGGGCACCACCAGCAGGGCATCGCCGACGTCGACCCACGTCGTGACGAACTCCACGCGCCCGCGCAGGTAGTCCTCGACGCCGAAGTGCACTCCGGCGAGCACGGCGCCGCTGGCGAGCACGGAACCCAGCAACGCCGCGAAGACGCCCTCCAACACGAACGGCGTCTGGATGAACCGGTTCGACGCGCCCACCAGGCGCATGATGCCGAGCTCTCGTCGTCGGGCATACGCCGACAGCCGGATGGTCGTCGCGATCAGCAGCACCGCGGCGACGAGCATGAGCACCGCGATGCCGACCGCGATGTAGGTCGCGACGGTCAGCGCGGAGAAGAGGGGGTCGAGGTACTGCAGCTGATCGGCGACCTCTTCGACGCCGTCCATCCCGGCGAAGGCCTCGATCAGCACGTCGGACTGACGCTGGTCGACGAGGTTGATCCAGAACGTCTGGTTCATCTGCTCGGGCGAGATGATGTTCGCGTAGTCCTCGCCGAGCAGCTCCAAGGCGTTCGCGTACGCCTCATCCTGGTCCTCGAAGCGCACATCGCGGATCAGAGGCGCCAGCGCGGGACCGTCAAGGGTCTCCTCCACCTGCGCGACCTGGTCCTCCGTCGCGACGCCGTCGGCACAGGTGGCCGTCTGCTGCGAGACCGATGTGCACATGTACACCGCGACCTGGGCGCGATCGACCCAATAATCGCGCATCGTTCCGATCTGCATCTGCATGAGCATCGCCGCGCCGACGAAGGTCAGTGAGACGAAGGTGACCAGCACCACGGACACGACCATCGAGGCGTTGCGGCGCAGCCCGCCGAGAGCCTCGGCGAGGACCAGACGGAATCTCACGAGGTCGGCCCCACTTCGTCCTGATCGCCCTTGCCGAGACCGAGGCGGTCGGCGACACCCAGCTCCTCCACCTCGACCTCGGCGATGTCGATGACCGGCACCGGCTGCGTGCGGTGCCGGCGTTCCTCGGATCCAGGGTCGGCCTCCGATGCGGCTGCCGGCGTCTCGGCAACGGGCGCGACGCCGGTCGTCTGCGGTTCGGGAACGGATGCGGCAGGGCGCGCCGGGGCGACGGCCGGCGTCACCGGCTCGGCCGCAGAAGCGGGCTCGGGCGCCGGCGCGGCAGCGGGAGCCACCGGTGTCGAGGGATCCGCAGCGGCGGGGGTCGCGCGGCGGGCGATGGAGGCCGCCGCCTCACGCTGCACCTCGAGGACCTCGGTGAGCGCCGCCACCGCGGCCGCGCCGCGCACCGGCTCGGGCGCGAGGGTCGGCAGGCCCGACGTGTCGCCGTAGCCGCCGTGACTGTCGTCCCGAACCATCGCACCGTTCTTCAACTCGATCACGCGGCGCTGCATCTGGTCGACGAAGTTCGCTTCGTGCGTGGCCATGACCACCGTCGTCCCTCCGGCGTTGATGCGGGCCAGCAGCCGCATGATGTCGATCGAGGTGCCGGGGTCGAGGTTTCCGGTCGGTTCGTCCGCGAGCAGCACCTGCGGACGATTCACCAGGGCGCGAGCGATGGCCACGCGCTGCTGCTCTCCTCCCGAGAGCTCGTGCGGCATCCGCTTCTCCTTGCCGGCCAGGCCCACCAGGGCGAGCACCTCCGGCACCGCCTGCTGGATGAAGGCGCGGGAGGAGCCGATCACCTGCAGGGTGAAGGCGACGTTCTGGAAGACGGTCTTGCCCGGAAGCAGGCGGAAGTCCTGGAACACGGCGCCGACGTGACGGCGGAAGTAGGGAACCTTGCGACTGGACAGCGTGCGCAGGTCACGTCCGAGCACGACGACGCGACCGTCGCTCGGCACCTCCTCGCGCAGGATGAGGCGCAGACACGACGACTTCCCCGATCCCGACGCGCCGACGAGGAAGACGAACTCGCCGCGGAGCACCTCGAAGTCGACGTTGTCGAGCGCGGGGCTCTTGGTGCCGCGATAGCGCTTGGTGACGTTCTCGAACCGGATCATGGCGAGACGAGCCTAGGCGAGCGCATCCGTCACACCCTCAGCGACACCCTGGCTCGCCCGTCACATAACGAATGAACAGGAACGGGGTCACGATCACCGGCCATCACCCCGGATGTGGATTCGAGGCCGCACCGTCGAGCCAGAGCGTGTCGACCGCGTCGCGGTGCGAACCGTCTGTGCCGACGTGCTTCGCATCGATGCGCTCGCCCTTCGTGATCACATGCACGAGCGCCATGCCGTGTCCGCGGCCGAGGCCGTACTCGTCCTTCAGCCAGGCGAGGATCGGGGCCGCCTTGGTCTCCGGTCCGAAGCCCCTCTCGGTCGCCCTCACGATGAACTCTCGCGGCGTGACACCGGTCTTGGCCTCGATGTTGTCGAGATACGCCTGGAACGACATGGTGACTCCTCCGATGCGGTCATGCGAAGGCTAGCGGATACCGCCGAAGCGGCCGAGATATCAGTCGTCGTCGTCTTTGCGCTTGCGCCACCGGATTCCCGCGGCGATGAAGCCGTCGAGGTCGCCGTCGAACACCGTCGCGGGGTTCCCGACCTCGTGACCGGTGCGAAGGTCTTTCACGAGCTGCTGGCCGTAGAGGAAGTAGGAGCGCATCTGATCGCCCCAGCTGGCGGTGATGGTGCCCGCGAGCTCCTTCTTCTTCGCCGCTTCCTCCTCCTTCTGCAGCAGCATCAGGCGGGTCTGCAGCACCCGCATCGCCGCAGCGCGGTTCTGGATCTGCGACTTCTCGTTCTGCATCGAGACCACGATGCCGGTCGGGAGGTGGGTCAGCCGCACCGCCGAGTCGGTCGTGTTGACCGACTGACCGCCGGGCCCCGAGGAGCGGAACACGTCGACGCGGATGTCGTTCTCGGGGATGTCGACCTCCTGCGCCTCCTCCATCACCGGAATGACCTCGACGGCGGCGAAGCTCGTCTGCCGCTTGTCGGCGGCACCGAAGGGGCTGATGCGGGCGAGCCGGTGCGTTCCCGCCTCGACGGACAGCGTTCCGTAGGCGTAGGGGGCGTCGATCTCGAACGTCGCAGACTTGATCCCGGCGCCTTCGGCGTAGGAGGTGTCCATGACCTTGGTGGAGTAGCCGTGGCGCTCCGCCCAGCGCAGATACATGCGCAGCAGCATCTCCGCGAAGTCCGTCGCGTCGTCGCCGCCGGCACCGGATCGGATGGTGACGACCGCGGCGCGTTCGTCGTACTCGCCGTCCAGCAGCGTCTGAACTTCGAGCTGGTTGACGACGTCTTCGAGTTCAGCGAGCTCGTGACGTGCCTCCTCGGCGGAATCCTCGTCGTCCATCTCGACAGCGAGCTCCACGAGAACCTCGAGGTCGTCGATGCGCTTCTCGACCTCGGTGACGCGCTTGAGCTCGTGCTGACGGTGGCTGAGAGCGCTGGTGACCTTCTGCGCGTTCTCCACATCGTCCCAGAGATCGGGAGCGGCGGCGGCGTCGCTGAGCCGGGCGATCTCCTTCTCGAGCGCGTCGACATCGACGACGGCCTTGATATCGGAGAAGGTCGAGCGCAGGGCCTGGATGTCGGCGGACATATCGAGTTCAAGCATGACGCTCCAGCCTACCGCCGTCGGGCCCGCGGCCGCTGATCCGCGCTCGTGGGACCGCTCCCCCGAGGGCGCGCCCGTGGCGCGGTATCGTCGGGAGCACCATGGCCGAATCCGCGGGACGCATCCTCACGCGCTTCGCGCCGATGATCTACGGCCCCACCCTGCTGTTCGCCCTCGGCGAGGGGGCGGTGATCCCGCTCATCCCCGTCATCGCCGCCGAACTCGGCGCGAACGTCGCGGTGAGCGCGCTCGTGGCCTCGTCACTCGTCATCGGCCAACTGGCCGGCAACATCCCCGCCGGCTACGCCGTCGCGCGATTCGGAGAACGGATCACGATGGCCGCTGCGGGGCTCATCGGACTCACGGGAGTCGTGGCGATGGCCCTGGCCCCGGTACTGCCGGTCTTCGCCGCATCCGTCTTCGTCATCGGACTCTGCGCCGCCGCCTTCGGCCTCGCCCGCCACTCGTTCATGACCACACGGGTGCCGCTGTCGTTCCGGGCACGCGCGCTGTCGCTGCTGGGCGGGACATTCCGTCTCGGCATGTTCGTCGGTCCGTTCATCGCCGCGAGCCTGCTGGCTGTCTTCGGGGACGAGCATGCCGCCATCTGGTTCTTCGGCGCGTGCCTGATCGCGACCATCCTGCTGGTGCTGTTCGGCCCCGATCCCGAGACCGCAGTGCCCGAGCGCGGTCGCCCGCGGGTGAGGACCGACGAAGACGGCGACCGCGAGGACACCGGCGAACCCGTCTCCGGGACCATCCCGGTCGGCGGGCGACAGGGGGTGTTCGCGACGATGTGGCGCTACCGCGTCGTGCTGTCGCGGCTCGGACTCGCGGCGGCGTCCCTCTCCGCCGTGCGATCGGCCCGGCAAGTCGTGCTGCCGCTGTGGGGCGTGTCGATCGGGCTCGACGCGCAGACCATCGCCCTCGTCGTCGGCATCTCCGGCGCGATCGACTTCGCCCTGTTCTACGCCAGCGGTCAGGTGATGGACCGTTTCGGGCGTCTGTGGGCGGCGCTTCCGTCGATGGTGCTGATGGGCGCCGGTTTCGCCGCTCTCGCGGTCACCCACGACGGCGCGCAGTCCGCGATGTGGTTCGCGATGTTCGCCGCCGTGCTCGGTGTCGGCAACGGGCTGTCCAGCGGCATCCTGCTCACGCTCGGTGCCGATGTCGCTCCCCCGACGGATCCCGCCCCGTTCCTCGGGTCGTGGCGCACGCTCACCGACGCCGGCGGCGCGGCCTGCCCTCTGCTCGTCTCGGCGGTCACCGCAGCGGCATCCCTCCCGGTCGCCGTCGGCGTCGTCGGCCTGATCGCATTCGCCGGAGCCGGCGCCTTCGTGCGGTGGGTGCCGCGATTCGTGCCGAGGTCGCGATGAGCTCCGACGTGCCGTCCAGCACGGGCGCGTCCTCACACAGCACCGTGCACTTCTGCCGCAGCCGCCATCGCGGGCGACGATGCACCCGGCCGCTGGATCACCCCGGTCTGCACCGGCACCGCGCGATCCTGTGGGCCGGTGCCGCGGCAGACCCCCTCCGCTGTGCCGGGTCCGGCGCACAGGGCCGGGCCGCCACGCCTCTGGCCGACGGATGGCCCCACGGCCGTGCCCTCTGCCCGGTCTGCCTCCGGTTCGTCTCACTCGTGAACGACACCCTCGCCGCGCACGACACCTCCGATCCGGCCGAACCGGCATCCGAGGCCCTCCGCCGACGTGACTGGTTCAACACCATCGGCTGGTGAGCGCGGATCCTGACGCCCCGCCGTGCCGCCATCCCGGCTCCCGCCGTTCCAACTCCCGCCATCTCGCCGCCTCGGCTCCCGCCGCCGTACCGGACCACTCCGCTGTGTCTGCCGCCACCGCCGTGCCACAACTCAGGCTGGCCACCGGATCGGGCCGCGCACCAGAGGCGTGTCGGCAGCTCGCGCCGCTTCCAGCCTGAGTTGATGCACAACAGCGGCGCGAGCGAGTTATCAGCGCCTTGACAGGCAAGCTAGCACTTGCCTATTGTGATCGGCGTGGCCGACATCTATGCGGCGATCGCGGACCCGACGCGCCGGCTCCTCCTCGACGAACTCGCGCGTGCCGATGGGCAGAGCCTGTTCGAACTGTGCAGCCGGCTCACCATGACTCATGGCGTGAACTCGAGCCGTCAGGCGATCTCGCAGCACCTGGCGGTGCTCGAATCCGCCGGGCTGGTGAGTTCCGCGAGGGTCGGGCGCACCAAGATCCACCACCTCCACACCGAGCCGTTCCGTGAGATCACGGAACGGTGGCCGATACCAGCGAAGGATTGACATGAGCATCCGCATCAACCTCACCAGCGTGTTCGTCGACGACCAGTCGAAGGCCCTCGCCTTCTACACGGGTGTGCTCGGTTTCGTCGCGAAGAACGACATCCCCCTCGGCGAGCACCGGTGGCTCACCGTCGTGAGCCCGGATGATCCGTCGGGGCCCGAGCTTCTGCTCGAGCCTGACGCACACCCGGCTGCGCGCACGTACAGCGCGGCGCTCGTGGCCGACGGGATCCCGGCCGCTTCGTTCACCGTCGACGACGTCAGGGAGAGCCACACGGCGCTGTCGGGGCGAGGGGTGACGTTCACGCAGGCGCCGGTGGCGATGGGGCCGGTCGTCACCGCCGTGCTCGACGACACGTGCGGAAACCTCATCCAGCTCACAAGTCCCGCCTGACCGCAGCCTCGCCTGACCGCACACGGCGCACGCCGCCACACCCACGCCGGCCCGTCATCGACTCGCTTGTCAGCGGAGCACGGTGCGACTGGTCGCTGTCGACTCCAGACGCACTCCGTCCGGGACGAACAGGGTCACGACGGGTGGATGCCAGACACCGGCGACAGTGACTCGCGAGGATACCCCGTCGGGTGAGCCCGCCGACACGATCGCCGCGTCGGAGCCGAGCGCCCCGAGGAACGTGGACGCCTGCTCAGCGACCGCAGCATCGGTCAGCCGCGCGGTCGGCTCGCCCCCGACGGTGGTGAAGACGAACCCGTCGGCGCCCGCGAGTGCGGCACCGTCGGCGAGCGCGTCCACGCGCTTCTGCGCGAGGTAGAGGCTCGTCGCGTCGACGCACACGAGCACCAAGACGAGGGCGAGGACGACGTAGCCGAGGGTGAGCGGCAGGATGCTGCCCTCCTCGCCCGCGGCTGCGCGGCGCCATCGAGCCGACCCTCCCCCACGAGGCTTCGTGACCTCACACGATGCGCGACTCATCCCGCACTCCACGTTCGCGACACCTTCTGCGCGGAGGTGGCCTCGACCGGCACGCTGGCGAGGCGATCCAGCCCAAGCACATCGGGAACGAGCGGAAGCGCGACGGTCGCCGACACGGTGACCACCACCAGGGCGCCGGCTTGCGGACAGTCACCGGCCGGGCGACATCCGACCTCGACGCGCACCGCGGCCGGATCGATGCCGTACTCGTCGACGACCGATGCCAGCACCCGCTCGACCCGACCGGCCGCGGCGCCGGCATCCTCGGCCGTCGAGATCGCTCGCGCGATATGACGCGCAGCGGCCTCGGTGCCGAGCGACTGATGCTGAACGAGCGACAACGTGATCACCAGGTAGATCAGCGGCACGAGCATCAGCAGACCGACCACGATGAACTCCAGCGCCGCCGAGCCGGCATCGTCCGCGACGACACGCGTCGCCCTCGCGTGCAGCCACCTGAGAGCCGTTGCGGGCGTCGCCGTGGACCGCGGCTCAGTCGAAGCTCTCCAGGGGCGCATGCGCGGTCACCTCCATCCCGTGGGGCAGGCCGAACAGACCCGCCAGCGGCAGCGTCGCGCGCACGGTCACCGCAACCGCCGGGTGTCCGAGATGGGAGGTCTGCGTGACATCGACGTCGGCGGCGTACTCCGCCCCGACCGTTCGCGAGACGATCTCACGCGTGCGCGCAGCGCCCTCGCCCAGCGTCGTATCGGCGAGCGCCGCGCGGTGCGCGCCCTCGGCGGCGGCGTCGTGGACGACGTTGCGCACGTACAGTCCGACGCCGAGTTGCAGCACGGCCAGCGTGAGGGCGGTCAGGAGCACGCCGACGAGCACGAACTCGACCGGCGCCGAACCCGTGTCATCCGCGAGGGCGGCCGCGATGCGCCTGCGGAGCCTCGTCACCGGGTCAGAGACCCGACACGCGGTTGATCGCCTGCTCGAACAGACCGGCCAGCGCCGGACCCGCGAGCGCCCAGATCACCACGACGAGCCCGGCCGTCATGAGCGTGATCAGCACCCAGCCGGGCACGTCACCGGTCTCGTCCTCCAGGGCGTCGGCAATGCGCGTACGCACGGCGACCTCGAAGCGGCTCCAGATTCGCAACATCCGATTCTCCTTCTGTGTCATCCGACCCCCAGCCGCAGCATGAGGATCCCGGGGAAGACCGCGAACAGAACGCTCAGCGGCAGGATCATGAAGACGAGGGGCACCAACATCGCGATCTCCTTGCGTCCCGCACTCTCGATGAGCGCGCGCTTGGCGTCTTCGCGGGCGTCGGCGGCCTGAGCGTGGAGCACGTCGGCGAGCGGCGCACCACGGTCGATGGCCGCGACGATCTGATCGACGCTGCGTGTGAGCGCGGGAAGCTCGAGCCGATGCGCCATCGCCGCGAGGGAATCCGCCAGCGACGACCCCGTGCCCACCTCCACCACCGCGGTCCGGATCTCGGCCGTCAGCTCGCCGGCGCCCACCGACGACACGCGACGCAGCGAGTCGAGCATCCCTTCGCCCGCCGAGAGGCACAGCGCGAGGAACTCCAAGACCGTCGGCACTTCTTCGCTGATGCGCGACAGTCGGGCGGACGCCGCCCGCGACAGCCACACGTCGCACCCGAAGTAGGCGATCGCCCCACCGACGACCGGCAGCAGAAGGGATGCGGCTCCCCCGCGTCCGAGCAGAACGAGCGCCACCGCGAACACACCGCCGGCCGCGAAGCCGGCGAGGGCACCGCCGAGCTGCCTCGCCCGGAACGTGGTGACGTCGACGCGCCACCCCGCCTGCCGCAGGCGCCGCTCGATCGCCTCCGACGAGCCCACCACGCGACCGAGCGCGTCCGCGAGGCGTCGTCCGATCGTGCCGGCGTCCCACGCGGGAAGGCCGCCCCCGTCGACGACGACACCGCGCGGGTCCACGACGTCGCGCACGTACGGGGCGATCCGGCGCGACAGGCTCGGCGCCCCGATGCGCGGAGCCCGCGCGAGCACGAAGCATGCGCCGAGCCCGAAGGCCGTGCCCAGCACGATCGCAAGCGCCAGTTCCGTCACGCCCGTCACGCGAACCACCGCCGCGGCTCGGGAAGACGGCCCAGCCGGATCATGACCCGGTAGGCCACGACGGACATGACCGCACCGACGACGATGAGCACCACGCCCTCCGGGCTGCCGTACGCCTGCGCGCCCTCGGGCCGCAGCGCGAGAAGACCGAGGATGACCCACGGCGCCGTCACACCGAGGACGGCGGCACCGCGCACCCACGACTGACGCGCCTCGACCTCCGCCCGCAGGGCGGCGTCAGCGCGCACCGATGACGACAGCGCCCGCAGGACCGTCGTGAGCTCCGTCCCTCCCACCTGACGCGCCATGCGGAGCGTCTCGATGATGCGGTCGGCGACGGGATCTCCGAGGTTCTGCTTCAGGTGAGCGGCGGCGGAGTCGAAGTGGCCGGAGGCGGCGATGTCGCGCGCGAAGACGGCGAAAGCCGGGCGCAGCGATGCCGGCGCTGAGTCCGCGAGCGCCGCGACCGCGTCCGGAAGCGACATCCCCGCCCGCACCGACGCGATCAGCAGATCGCACACATCGGGCCAGAGACCGCGACGAGTGCGGCGCAACCGCGTGCGCCGCGACCGCAGCCAGGCGACGGGAGCGAAGGCGGCGGCGACGCCGGCCACCACGGCGAGCGCGGCGACCTGGGTGATCAGCCACGCGAGTGCACCCGCGACCAGGGCGCACAGCCCGCCGACGGCGACGACGCTCGTGGCCGCCACCCGCGCGAGGCCCGCTCCTTCGAGCAACGAGGACACGCCCCCGGTCACCGCCGCCGGCGGCTTCGGTCGCTCCGGCCAGACCCAGGGGGAGATCGCCAGCAGGATGCCGGCTGCCAGGGTCGCACCCCAGATCCAGGTCACGGCGACACACCCTCAGCGCGATACAGCGTCTTCGCCGCGATGCCGCCGCCGTCCACGCCGGTGGGGGCGACGATCTCCACCACGCGACGCCGGCCGTCAGGCTCTCGACGGCAGTGCGCCACGAGGTGCACCGACGAGGCCACGGCCGGCTGGATGAATCCGGCGTCGATGTTGCGACCGGCCAAGAGCGGGAGGGCGGCCAGCTTGGTCAGCGCCTCGCGTGCCGAGTTCGCGTGAATGGTCGCGGCGCCGGGCACGCCCGTGTTCAGCGCCAACACGAGATCCAGCGCCTCCGCGTCGCGCACTTCGCCGACCACGAGGCGATCCGGCCGCATGCGGAGCGCCTCCTTCACAAGGCGTCGCAGGCTCACCTCACCGCTGCCCTCCAAGCTCGGCTGCCGGCCCTGCAGCGACACGATGTCGGGGGCTTCGACCGCCAGCTCGAACGTCTCCTCCACGGTCACCACGCGCGTCTCCTGCGTGCAGGCGGCGATGATCGCTCCGAGGAGCGTCGTCTTGCCCGCGTGGGTCGCACCCGACACGACGATGCTCCGACCGGTGCGGACCCCGTCGAACAGGATCTCCGCCGCCTCCGGGGCGAGCGACCCCGTCCGCACGAGCTCCCGCAGGTCGCGCAGGCTGGGAGAGAACTTCCGGATGTTCACCGCCCAGTGACGACGCGTGATGTCGGGGATGACGACGTGCAGCCGGGAGCCGTCCGGAAGCGACGCGTCCACGAACGGCTGCGAGAGATCGACCCGGCGACCGGTCGAGTGCAGCATCCGCTCGACAAGATCGCGCACGGCGACGTCGGTGAGGGTGAGCGGCACCCGTTCGGCCACGCCCGCGCGAGCCACGAAGATGCGGTCCGGCGCGTTGATCCACAGCTCCTCCACACTCGGATCGTCGAGGTAGACCTGGAGCGCGCCGAACCCCGACACCGTCGCGAGCACCTGCCGCACACACGCAGCCTCGTCATCGACCGGGCGAAGCCCGCGGGCGAGAGCGAAGTCGTTGTGGCGTCGCACCTCGGAGCGGGCGATCTGCGCCGCCCGGTCCGGTTCACGCGATGGGTCGGCGGCCTCGCGCCGCAACCGCTCGCGCACACGCTCGGCCACCGACACGGCAGGATCGGCGGTCAGGGTCACCCGGGAATCCTCGCAAGTCCGGGCGCGGCGCCGTGTTCGTTATCCACAGGTGCGCCATGCGAGCGGGCGCGCGAGAATGAAGACGATTGCGAAAGGATCACCATGGGAACCGCCACGAAGAACCTCTCCCCCGTCTCGAAGCTCGGCCTCGGCGTCGTCGGCGTCGTGCAGGTCGCGTTCGCCTTCCTCGCCTTCTGGGACCTCGCGCACCGCGATCACCGCGACGTCGTCGGGTCGAAGCCGATGTGGGTACCGGTGATCCTCGTCAACTGGATCGGTCCGGCCGCCTACTTCCTCGTCGGCATCCGGCGCTGAACCCGGGGGAAACCCCCACAGAAGACGTTCACCGCGGTCAGTAGACTTGACCCACTTCGCGGGAGTGGTGAAATCGGCAGACACGCAGGATTTAGGTTCCTGTGCCCTCGGGCGTGTGGGTTCAAGTCCCACCTTCCGCACGCGATGACCTCGCACGCCCTGACCGAAGCCGTTCCGACGCTGGGACTTCCTTGGATCTCCGACCCGCAGCACTGATCCCCTTCCTCGACCCTGCCGCGATCATCGACGCAGCCGGTCCCTGGGCGCTCCTCGTGGTGTGCGGGATCGTGTTCGCCGAGACCGGCCTGCTCGTCGGGTTCCTCCTCCCCGGCGACACGCTGCTCATCATGGCCGGCCTGCTGTCGAATCCCACCGCGCATCCGCCCCACGGTGTCTTCGGCGTGAACGTCTGGCTCGTCGGACTCCTCATCGGCCTGGCGGCGTTCCTCGGCGGCGAGGTCGGCTATCTCATCGGGCACAAGGCCGGCCCGCGCATCTTCGAGCGCAAGGAATCCGGCTTCTTCAGCGTCAAGAACGTCGAGCGCACGAACGCGTTCTTCGAGCGGTTCGGCGGGCTCACGATCATCCTCGCGCGCTTCGTGCCCATCGTCCGCACCTTCGCGCCGGTGGCCGCGGGTGTGGGGCACATGAACAAGTGGACCTACACGCTCTACAACCTCATCGGCGCGGTGCTGTGGGGCTTCGGGCTCACCGTCTTCGGATACGGCATCAGTCTCATCCCCGGAGTCGGCAAGATCGTCGCGGACTACATCGACGTCATCCTGCTCGTCGCCGTGCTCGGCACCGTCGCCTTCGTCGCGACCCACTACGTGCAGCAGCGCCGGAAGGCGCGCCGAGCTGCCGAGGCAGGAGAGGACGTCGTCACCGACGAAGACGAAGCCCGCCACCTCGTGCTCGAGCACGACGTCTTCGACCACCCGGACCGCTACGGCGAGAGCGCCCGCCGTCACGACCACGACGATCCCGACGCCCCCGCACGCTGAACCCACGCGCGGGAGCCGCGGGGATGGCGGCTACGACGCCTTGGCCGACTTCTTCGCGGGCTTCTTCTTCGGCGGCGCAGCCGACCCCTCGCCGTCCGACTCCTTCGATGCCTTCGTACCCGCCGTGGTCGCCGACCGCGCGGCGCGCGACTTCTCCACGCTCGCCCGAAGGGCCTCCATGAGGTCGATCACCTCGCCGCCGGAAGCGTCGTCGTCGCGTTCACCGAAGGTCTGCGCGGTGTCGACGGCGTCGCCCTGCTCGAGCTTCGCATCGATGAGCGTGCGCAACTCGGCCTGATACTCGTCTTCGAACTCCTCCGGGTCGAAATCGCTCGCGAAGCTGTCGACGAGAGCGGCGGACATCTCCAGCTCCTTCGCCGAGATCCTGACGGATTCGTCGAGCGCCGGGAAGGACGCCTCCCGCACTTCGTCCGCCCACAGCAGCGTCTGGAGCACCAGCACCTCACCGCGCACACGGAGCGCCGCCAGGCGCGTCTTCTGCCGCAGCGAGAAACGCACGATCGCGGTGCGGTCGGTCTGCTCGAGGGTCTTCCGCAGCAGCACGTACGCCTTCGGCGAGGCCGAGTCCGGTTCGAGGTAGTACGCCTTGTCGAGCGTCAGCAGGTCGACCTGCTCGCTCGGCACGAACTCGACCACGTCGATCTCTCGACTGCGCTCGCTCGGCAGCGCATCGAAGTCCGCCTTGGTGAGGATCACGGTCTTCTCGCCGTCGTTGTAGGCGCGGTCGATGTCGGCGTACGGCACGACCTCGCCGTCGATCTCGCAGATGCGCTGGTAGCGGATGCGTCCGCCGTCGGCGTTGTGCACCTGATGCAGCGGCACGTCGTGGTCTTCGGTCGCCGAGTAGACCTTGACCGGAACATTGACCAGGCCGAAGGTCAGCGCGCCCTTCCAGATGGCTCTCACCACACCAGTACACACCCGTCACAGGGCTCGCTGCCACCCCTTGCGGACGGCGGGCGGGCCGTGCGGAGGACTTCCCGCACTAACCTGAGGCCATGGCCGGGGCGGAACAGCTGGTGCGCATCGACGGCCGCCGTCTGCGAATGACGAACCTCGACAAAGTGCTGTATCCCGCCACCGGCACCACCAAGGGCGAGGTGATCGACTACTACACGCGCGTGGCTGACGTGCTCCTGCCGCACGTGGCCGGACGCCCGGTCACCCGCAAGCGCTGGCCGGACGGCGTCGGCACCGAGGCCCACCCCGGGGCCTCGTTCTTCGCGAAGGACCTCGAACCGGGCGCCCCCGCGTGGGTGCGGCGCCTGCCCATCGCCCACTCGGGCGGCCCGAAGGACTATCCGCTCATCGCCGACGTGCCGACCCTCGTCTACCTCGCCCAGGTCGCGAGCCTGGAGCTCCACGTGCCCCAGTGGCGCTTCGACGCCGACGGCCAGCGCGGCACTCCCGACCGCATCGTTCTCGACCTCGACCCCGGTCCGGGCGTTGGTCTCGCCGAGTGTGCTGAGGTCGCTCGGCACGCGCGGCACATCCTCGATGGCATGGGGCTCGAGGCCTTCCCGGTGACAAGCGGCAGTAAGGGCATCCACCTCTACGCGCACCTGGACGGCGCCTGGTCGAGCGAGCAGGTCTCCGGCGTGGCTCGGGAACTCGCCCGGGCGATCGAGGCGGACCACCCCGACCTCGTCGTCAGCCAGATGGCGAAGGCGGAGCGTGCGGGTCGCGTGTTCATCGACTGGAGCCAGAACAACGCCGCGAAGACGACCATCGCACCCTACTCGCTTCGGGGACGTGCTCACCCGACGGTCGCCGCGCCTCGCACGTGGGAGGAACTCGACGATCCGAAGCTCTCGCATCTGACCTTCGACGAGGTGCTTCGTCGCGTGGACCGGCTGGGCGATCCCCTCGCCGCCCTCGATCCGCGTCCGTCCCGCGCGCCGCTCACGGCCTATATCGCCAAGCGTTCCGCGTCACGCACACCGGAGCCCGTGCCCGAGCATCCCGCCGGGGAGCCGTCCGATCCGCGCGCGCAGCCTCGATTCGTCATCCAGGAGCACCACGCGTCCCGGCTGCACTGGGATCTCCGCCTCGAACGCGACGGCGTGCTCGTGAGCTGGGCGGTGCCGCGCGGAGTTCCCCACACCCACGCACGCAACAACCTCGCGGTGATGACCGAGGACCACCCGCTGTCGTACCTCGACTTCCGCGGCGTCATTCCGAAGGGCGAATACGGTGCCGGCACGATGACGGTGTGGGACACCGGTCACTACGAGCTGGAGAAGTGGCGCGACGACGAGGTCATCTTCACCGCCCGCGGCCGCGATGACGGCCCCCTCGGTGACGTGCGCCTGGCTCTGATCCGCACGGACGGTGAGGGTGAGAAGTCCACCTGGCTGCTGCACCGCATGAAGACGGATGCCGTCGGCCGACCGCAGGCCGAGGGTGCACCCGTCGAGCCAGCCGACCACGCGCACCTGATCGCCGACGCGGAAGGCCCCACCCCCGCCGAGCATGTCCCGAAAACTGCGGCGAAGACCACGGCGAAAGGACGGAAAGCGGGACATGCGGACAAGAGGTCGGGCGCCGCGCCGGACTCGAGCGCCCTGCGACCGATGCTCGCCGTCAACGCAACGCCCGCCATCGCTCGGCAGGCTGCGCGACGCTGGGCCGACCCGGGGGGCTCCGCGTGGGCGGAACTGAAGTGGGACGGCGTGCGCGCACTCGGCATCTGGGACGGCCGTTCCCTCCTGCTGCGTGCACGCAGCGGCGCCGACATCACGGCGACCTACCCGGAGCTCACGGCGGCACCGCCCGACCTCGGGCCGGTGCCGGCGATCATCGACGGCGAGGTCGTCGCGCTGGACGAATCCGGACGACCGAGCTTCCCGTTGCTGCAGAGTCGCATCAACCTCACCGACCGGCGCGAGATCGCCCGGGAGGCGGCGCGCACGCCGGTGCAGTGGTATCTCTACGACCTGCTCTCCCTCGATGATCGCGACGTGTCCGACCTGCCGCTGTCGGCTCGGCGGGAGCTGCTGGAGAGCATCGCCGGCGACGCGGCGTCGCCGCTGCGCGTGCCGCCGGTCTTCGACGACGTGGATGCGGCTCTCGCCGCCGCAGAGCGATTCGGCCTGGAGGGGGTGGTCGTGAAGGATCCGGCCTCCCGCTACCGCCGCGGCGCGCGCAGCGAGTCGTGGCTGAAGGTGAAGCTCACCCGCACGCAGGAGGTCGTCATCGGCGGCATCCGGCCGGGCAGGGGCGGTCGGAGCGGCCGCATCGGGTCGCTCCTGGTCGGCATCCCCGGCGACGACGGTCTGCGCTACGCGGGCCGCGTCGGATCCGGGTTCTCCGACGCGACGCTGGCGCGACTGGAGAAAGAGCTCCTCCCCCGGCGCACCGACGCCGATCCGTTCGTGGGCGTCCCGGCCGCTGACGCCCGCGACGCGCAATGGGTGTCGCCGCACGTGGTCGGCGAGGTGGAGTTCGCCGAGTTCACTCCCGGGGGGATCCTCCGCCACGCGCGCTGGCGCGGCCTGCGCCCTGACAAGTCGCCGGCCGAGGTGCGGCGCGAGGACTCCTGAGACCGGGTCAGGCGTGCGCGTCGTGCTCGACGTGATCGGCGGGCTCGAGCTGGAACGTGGAGTGCTCGACGTCGAAGTGGTCGGCGAGGCAGGTCTGGAGCGAGGCGAGGATGGCCGGGCCACGACCGTCGCGAAGGCAGACGTCGTCGACCACCACGTGCGCGCTGAACACGGGTGCGCCGCGGGTGAGCTGCCACACGTGCACATCGTGCACGGCGGTCACGCCCGGTGTGCGCAGGATGTGCTCCCGGATCTCGGCGACATGGATGTCGGCCGGCGCCGCCTCGCTCAGCACCGAGGCGACTTCGCGCAGCAGCCCGATCGCGCGCGGGATGATGAGGGCGGCGATCGCGAGGGAGGCGAGGGCGTCGGCGCCGGTCCAGCCCGTGGTGACGATGACGATCGCGGCGACGATGACCATCGCCGATCCGATGAGGTCGCCGAGCACCTCGAGGTAGGCGCCCCTCACGTTGATGCTGTGGCGCTGCGCCGCACTCAGGAGCCACATCGCGATCGCGTTGGCGATGAGGCCGACGACCGCCACGACGAGCATCAGCCCACCGGCGACCTCGTGATCGTCCGAGCCCACGAGGCGCGTCGCCGCCTCGACGGCGATCCATGCCGACAGCGCGATGAGGATCACGCCGTTGATGAGGGCCCCGAGCACCTCGGCCCGCTGATAGCCGAAGGTTCGTCGATCGTTGGCCGGCCGCGCGGCGACGATGCTCGCCAGGAGAGCGATGACGAGGGCCGCGGTGTCGGCGAACATGTGCCCCGCGTCGGCGAGGAGCGCGAGGGAGCCGGTGAGCGCGGCGCCGACGATCTGCACGATCATCACCGACGCGGTGATGATCAGCGACAGGGTCAGCAGGCGGCGATTGCTCGCGCCCCGGAGCCCGGGGGCATGATCGTGCATGCATCCCAGGCTAGGACGCGCCCTCGCCGCCGACACGCATCCACCTGAAGTCGGGAACGATGCCGGTTCTCATTCCTACCCCCGGACCGATCAGACGGCGACGAGCAGCGGCAGGAGGGCCGCGAACGCGCGCGCACGGTGCGATACCGCGTTCTTCTCCGCGGTCGACCACTCCGCAACCGTCCGCTCGGCCGAGCGGTCCTGCCCATCGGGGATGAAGACCGGATCGTATCCGAATCCCCCCACGCCGGCCGCTTCGGTCGCGAGGCGCCCGGGCCAGACGCCGGCGACGGTCTGTTCCGAACCGCTGGGGATGACCAGCGCGATGGTCGAGACGAACTGCGCCGCGCGATGCGGATCCGCGACGTCGGAGAGCTGGTCCAGCAGCAGCGCCAGGTTCGCTCCGGCATCCTTCGCGTGCCCCGCCCAGTAGGCCGAGAACACCCCCGGTGAACCGCCCAGCACGTCGACGCAGATGCCGCTGTCGTCGGCGAGGGCCGGGAGCCCGGTGTGGATGCTCGCCGCACGCGCCTTGATCAGCGCGTTCTCGGCGAACGTGACGCCGTCTTCGACCGGCTCGGGTCCGTCGTACGCGACGACCTCGAGATCCGGCCGCGCCTCGGCGACGATCGCCTGGAACTCCTCGACCTTGTGCGGGTTGTGCGTGGCCAGCACGATGCGGCCGGCGCTCGGCGCTGTCATGCCCGGCGCCCGCTCAGCGCGGCTGTCCGGCGCCGTCGAGCACCGACACCTGCTGGTCGCGCAGCTCGGCGCATCCGGCGAGTCCCAGCTCGAGGAGCTGGTCGAGCTCGCGCTTGTCGAACGGCGCCCCCTCCGCGGTGCCCTGCACCTCGACGAAGAGACCTCGCCCGGTGACGACGACGTTCATGTCGGTCTCGGCGCGCACGTCTTCGACGTACGCCAGGTCGAGCATGGGCGTGCCGTCGATGATGCCGACCGACACCGCCGACACCGAGTCGAACAGCACGTTCGAGCGCTGGGCGACGAACTTCTTCTCACGGCCCCACTCGATCGCATCCGCCAGTGCCACGTAGGCGCCGGTGATCGCGGCGGTGCGGGTGCCGCCGTCGGCCTGCAGCACGTCGCAGTCGATCACGATGGTGTTCTCGCCCAGCGCCTTGGTGTCGACCACGGCGCGAAGGGCGCGGCCGATCAGGCGCGAGATCTCGTGGGTGCGCCCCCCGATCTTCCCCTTCACGCTCTCGCGGCTGTTCCGCTCGTTGGTCGCGCGCGGCAGCATCGCGTACTCGGCGGTGACCCACCCCTTGCCCTTGCCCGTCAGCCAGCGCGGCACGCCGTTGGTGAACGACGCGGTGCACAGCACCTTGGTCCCCCCGAACGAGATGAGAGCGGACCCCTCGGCCTGTGTCGACCATCCGCGTTCGATGGTGATCGGGCGCAGCTGGTCGACGGTGCGGCCGTCGGCACGGGTCATGTCGGTCATGTTCCTCCTCGGATGCGGTTGGTCTTCAGCGGGGCAGATCGATGGCGCCGGTCTGCACGAGACGCACGTCTCGCACCTCGCGACCCATGAGACGGTGCGCGAGATCGACGAAGTCGTCGGCGGATGATCCGGTCGCCTCGTACAGGTGACGGGCGACCGCGTCGGGGCCGGCCAGCAGATCGCGGCCGACGAGTTGGCGATAGACGTCCTTGGCGGTCTCGGTGTCGCTCGAGACCAGCGAGACGTCGGGCCCCATCACGTAGCTGATGGCGCCCTCGAGGAACGGATAGTGCGTGCAGCCCAGCACGAGGGTGTCCACGCCCGCGTGACGCAGTGGCGAAAGGTACTGCTCGGCGACAGCGAGCACCTCCGGGGTGTCCGTCACCCCCCGCTCGACGAACTCCACGAAGCGCGGACACGCCTGCGCGAACACCGTGAGCCGCTCATTGACCTCGAGCATGTCCTGATAGGCGCCGGAGGCGATCGTGCCGGCGGTTCCGATCACGCCGATGCGGCCGTTTCGCGAGGTCGACATCGCCGTGCGCACCGCGGGACCGATCACCTCCACCACGGGAACGTCGTAGCGCTCGCGCGCATCGCGGAGCATCGCCGCCGACGCGGTGTTGCACGCGATGACGAGCATCTTCACCCCCTGCTCGACGAGGGTGTCGAGGATCTCCAGGGCGTAGCGGCGCACGTCGGCGATGGGCTTCGGGCCGTACGGCGAGCGCGCGGTGTCGCCGATGTAGAGGATCGACTCCCGCGGCAGCAGCGCCGAGACCGCCCGGGCGACGGTCAGTCCGCCCACTCCGGAGTCGAAGATCCCGATCGGCGCGTCGTCCACGATCGACCAGCCTACCCGCCGACGGCCGGCCCGCCGCGGCGTGGCTAGGCTGGCGATCATGCGCGCCCGCGACAGCACCGCTCTGCTCACCGACCGCTACGAGCTGACGATGCTCGACGCCGCCCTCCGCGACGGCACCGCCCACCGCCGCTGCGTGTTCGAGGTGTTCGGCCGGCGACTGTCAGCGGGGCGGCGGTTCGGGGTCGTCGCCGGCACCGGCCGCCTGCTCGACCTCATCCGGGATTTCCGCTTCGGCGACGACGAGCTGCGGTACCTGCGCGATGAGCGCATCGTGGATGCCGCGACCGCCCGGTGGCTCGAGGACTACACGTTCTCCGGAACCGTGACCGGGTACCGGGAGGGCGAGCTGTACTTTCCCGGCTCGCCCGTGCTCACCGTCGAGGGCTCGTTCGCCGAAGCGGTCATCCTCGAGACGCTCGCCCTGTCCGTGCTCAACCACGACTCGGCGATCGCCACGGCCGCCGCGCGCATGAGCATCGCCGCCGGCTCGCGGCCCCTCGCCGAGATGGGATCCCGTCGCGCCGGGGAGCAGTCGGCGGTGGCCGCCGCTCGTGCCGCGCACATCGCCGGGTTCGGGGCCACGAGCAATCTGCAGGCCGGCCGCGCGTGGGGTGTCCCGACGATGGGCAC
>NZ_DEPK01000056.1:10133-15116 GCF_002358725.1 Microbacterium sp. UBA3394 | reverse complement strand
AGCAGGGTGGCCATTACTCGTTAAGAGCCGTTCTCGAGGGCATCTCGGAAGGACACGCATGGCATTGTTCGGGCGCTCCGCCGGTCGTACTCCGCTTGAGGGTGTCGACACTGTTCTGGCGGACCTCGATGGCGTCGTGTACGCGGGGTCCGGCGCGATTCCGCACGCTGTCGACAGTCTCATCCGCGCGGCGTCTGATCGCCGTCTCGGTTACATCACCAACAATGCGTCGCGAACCGACGCGTCGGTGGCGGCGCATCTGCGCGACCTCGGTCTGCCGACGGAGCCCGCGGACGTAGTCACCAGTCCGCAGGCGGCGGTTCGGCTGCTCGCCACACGTGTGCCGGCCGGCTCGACGATCCTGGTCGTGGGCGGGGACGGCCTCGTGTCCGAGATCGAGAAGCATGGCTTCGTCGTCACGCGAAGTGCACAGGACCGACCCGCGGCTGTCGTGCAGGGCTTCGCGCCCGAGGTGGGGTGGACCCAGCTCGCCGAAGCGGCATTTGCGCTCGCGACCCCCGAAGACGACGGCGGCATCCCGTGGATCGCGACGAACACCGACTGGACGATTCCGCAGGCCCGGGGGATCGCGCCCGGGAACGGCACGCTCGTCTCCGCCGTCCACACGGCCGTCGGTCGTCTCGCAACGGTCGCCGGCAAGCCCGAGGTACCGATCTTCGAGGAGGCTGTTGCGCGGTTCTCCTCTCGCGCACCTCTGTTCCTCGGTGACCGGCTCGACACGGACATCCTCGGTGCCAATCGCGCGGGCATCGCTTCGGCTCTCGTCCTGACGGGAATCGACCGTCCCAAGCATGTGCTCGCCGCTCCGTCCGGCTCGCAGCCGACCTACGTGCTCTCGGACCTTCGAGAGCTGCATGAGCCGTATCCGGAGGTCATCCGGAAGGACGGCGTCGTACGCGTTCGCGATGCGCGCGTGCGGATCGACGGCGCGGACGTGAGCATCCTGGCGGCGGGTGGATCGCAGATCGATCTTCTCCGCGCGGGAGCGCATGCCATCTGGGATACCGGACGGCAGATCTTCGGCTTCCGGGTTCCGGACAGGCTGTATGCCGATCCGTTCCATCGCCCCTGAGACACGTAGCATGTGGGGATGGAGAGCCTGCCGAACCCTGCACCGCCGACGGGCGTCGACACCTCTTCTCGCGAGGCTGATCCGGTTTCGGACGGGATGGATCTCGTCTCCCGCCTCGAGGTGATCGAGGCTCAGCCTCTTTCTGTGCGCGCCGACGCCTATGGCTCCATCCACGATGAATTCTCAGCGCGCCTGGATGCCGATGTGACCGGGCGCGCCTCGCGCTCATGACGTCGCGCCTCGACGCGGCCGTGGCTGCGCGCGGACTTGCTCGCTCGCGCACCCACGCCGCAACGCTGATCGGTGCGGGTCTGGTCACCGTCGACGGGGCGACCGTGGTCAAGTCATCCACGCGCGTCGCTGACGACGCGCGCATCTCGGTCGCCGCCTCCGATCACTACGTCAGCCGTGCCGCTCACAAGCTGATCGCGGGTCTCGATGCATTTGACGTAGCAGTCTCGGACCGCTGCGCCCTCGACATGGGAGCGTCGACCGGTGGATTCACCCAGGTTCTGCGCGAACGCGGTGCCGCACCGGTGATCGCCGTCGACGTCGGTCACGGCCAGCTCGATCCGGTGATCGCAGGGGACCCCGGCGTGACCAGCCTCGAAGGTTACAACGTGCGGCACATGGATGCGGTGGGGCTGCGAGCGGCAAGCGGCGTCGCCGCACCGCCGTCGGTGGTCACGGGAGACCTGTCGTTCATCTCGCTGACGCTCGTGCTTCCCGCCGTCGCCGTGACGATGGCGGCAGGCGGCGACGCGGTGCTGCTGGTCAAGCCCCAGTTCGAGGTGGGACGCACCGCCGTGCGCGGCGGCCTGGTCACCAATCCGGCGCTTCGCGCCGAGGCTGTCGCGGATGTGCTGTGGAGTGCCTGGGATGCCGGGTTGGGTACCCGCGGGGTCATCGCCTCGCCACTGGCCGGCACACACGGCAACGCGGAGTATCTCGTGCACCTCGCGGCGGGCACCGGCGCGAATCCGACAGAATGGCTGGACACGATCTCCGAGCTGACAGGAGCCCGATGACCGAGCCCGAGCGGTACATTCTCGTCGTCGTGCGCGGCGGCGATGACACCCGCGACGCCGCGGAGAGCGTCATCACCGCGCTGCGCGTCGCGGGCGCCGTGCCCGTTCTCGACGAGGTCGACGCGGCCGAGATGTGCGCGGCTCGTCCTGACGTCGACGGTCTGGCGGTGCTCGGGCGAGACGTGCACGTGTCGCAGATCGAACTGGCGATCGTGCTCGGCGGCGATGGGAGCATCCTGCGGGCGGCGGAACTGGTGCGTGGGGGAACGGCGCCGGTGCTCGGCATCAACCTCGGGCACGTCGGATTCCTCGCCGAGAGCGAGCGGGACGACATGGACGAGGCGGTCCGTCGCGTCATCTCACGCGAGTACGAGGTCGAGGAGAGACTCGCCCTCCAGGTGCGCATCAAGGATGACACCGACACCGTCGTGTATGAGACCTGGGCGCTGAACGAGGCGACGGTGGAGAAGGCCGCGCGGGAACGGATGCTCGAGGTCGCGATCGAGGTGGACGGGAGGCCGCTGTCGGCGTTCGGCTGCGACGGGGTGGTCGTCTCGACCCCGACCGGGTCCACTGCCTACAACTTCTCGGCCGGTGGTCCCGTCATCTGGCCGACCGTGCAGGCGATCGCCGTCGTGCCGCTGTCGGCGCACGCGCTGTTCGCCAAGCCGCTCGTGGTCGGCCCCGACCACGCGGTCGCGATCGAGCTCATCGAGGGAACCGGGGGCAGCGGGGTGCTCTGGTGCGACGGACGTCGCTCGCACGAGCTCCCGCCGGGAGCACGCGTGGTCGTGCGGCGGGCGACCGATCCCGTTCGGCTCGCGCGGCTCCACCAGGCCGCGTTCACGGACAGACTGGTGCGCAAGTTCCGACTGCCCGTGGAGGGATGGCGCGGACCGGGCACCTCGCCGACAACGGCGACGCTGCGCACGTCGCCCCCCGAGGGGGAGGGGCACCCGTGATCGAGGAGATGCGTCTTCGCGATCTGGGGGTGATCGCCGAGGCGACCCTTCCCATCGGTCCCGGGTTCACCGCGATCACCGGAGAGACCGGCGCGGGCAAGACGATGGTCGTGACCGGGCTGGGGCTGCTGCTCGGTCAGCGGGCGGATTCCGGCGCTGTGCGAGCGGGCGCCGGGCAGGCCTCGGTCGACGGCGTGTGGATCGTCCCGAAGGCGGGCGCGGTCGTCGACCGCGTACGAGACGCCGGCGGTGACGTCGAGGAACTCGGCGACGGACGCGCGGAGCTGTTCGTCGGTCGCTCGGTGTCGCGCGAGGGTCGTGGCCGAGCGTCGGTCGGCGGACGCGCCGCGCCCGCGGGAGTGCTCGCGGATCTCGCCGAAGAGCTCGTCGTCGTGCACGGGCAGTCCGATCAGCTCCGCCTGCGCTCCGCCGTCGCACAGCGCGACGCCCTCGACCGCTTCGGCGGCGCCGAGATCGCGGCTCCGCTCGCGGCGTATCGAGACGTCTACGACCGCTGGCGTGCCCTCGACGCGGAGCTCACCTCGCTCACCTCAGACCGGGACGATCGCCGGGCGGAGGCCGAACGTCTCCGAGCCGAGATCGCGGAGATCGAACAGGCGGCACCGCAGCCCGGCGAAGATGCCGAGCTCACGGCGCGCGCCGAGCGGCTGGCCAACATCGAGGAGCTCCGCATGGCCGCGGCCACCGCCCACGAGGCGCTCTCCGGCGAGTCCGGAGGGCCCGATGCGACCGCGCTCCTGGCCGATGCGCGCCGCGCCGTGGAGAGGGCGTCCGATCGCGACGCCGAGCTGGCGGCCTTCGGCGAGCACCTCGCCGAGATCGGGTATCGGGTCACCGACCTCGCGACCGAGATCGCCGCGTACCTCGCCGATCTCGATGAGTCCGGGCCACACGAGCTGGCCGCCGTCGAAGATCGGCGTGCGGTGCTCGGATCGCTCGTCCGCGCGCACGGCAGCCTCGATGCCGCGATCGATCTTCTGGACACGGGTTCGGCACGTCTGGCGGAGCTCGACGACGACGGCGATCGCCTCGACCGCCTGGCCGCGGAACGGGATGCGGCTGCGACGGAGCTCGACACGGCGGCCGACGCACTGACCGCCGCTCGCACCGCGGCCGCGAGCCGACTGGCCGATGCGGTCTCGGCGGAACTGCGCGACCTGGCCATGCCGGATGCGGCCGTGACGGTCGAGGTCTCTCCGGCGAGCCCGTCGACGGCCGGGCGGGATGACGTGCAGATCCTGTTGGCCCCGCATCCCGGGGCTCAGCCGCGGCCCGTCTCGCGCGGCGCATCGGGGGGAGAGCTCAGCCGCGTCATGCTCGCCATCGAGGTCGTGATCGCCGCGACCGACCCCGTTCCCACGTTCGTGTTCGACGAGGTCGACGCCGGCATCGGGGGCGCGGCGGCGATCGAGGTCGGTCGGCGTCTCGCCCGACTCGCACGGTCGTCTCAGGTGATCGCCGTCACGCATCTCGCACAGGTGGCGGCCTTCGCATCCAATCACCTCTCGGTGGTCAAAGCCAGCGACGGATCCGTGACGGCCTCGAGCGTGCGCCGCCTGAAGGGCCCCGATCGCGAAGCCGAGATGGCGCGGCTGCTGTCGGGCATGCCCGACAGCGATGCCGCTCTCACCCACGCGCGCGAGTTGCTCGACCTCGGCGCGGAACGCGACTGATAGGATCGAAGCCCGTGACGCAGACTCCCGGTGACGGACTTTCCCCCCACGACACCACGAAGCACATCTTCGTGACAGGCGGTGTCGTCTCCTCCCTCGGCAAGGGTCTCACGGCGGCCAGCCTCGGCAACCTGCTCACGGCGCGAGGTCTTCGCGTCGTGATGCAGAAGCTCGACCCCTACCTGAACGTCGACCCGGGAACGATG
>NZ_DEPK01000056.1:0-9767 GCF_002358725.1 Microbacterium sp. UBA3394 | reverse complement strand
GACGGTGCCGAGACCGATCTCGACATCGGTCACTACGAGCGCTTCCTCGACATCGAGCTCAGCCAGGCCGCCAACGTCACGACCGGTCAGGTCTACTCGCAGGTGATCGCGCGCGAGCGGCGAGGCGAGTACCTCGGCGACACGGTGCAGGTGATCCCGCACATCAGCGACGAGATCAAACGCCGGATGCGTCTGCAGGCCGACGAGACGCCGAAGCCCGACGTCATCATCACCGAGATCGGCGGCACCGTCGGCGACATCGAGTCGCAGCCGTTCATCGAGTCGGCCCGGCAGATCCGTCATGAGCTCGGACGAGGCAACGTGTTCTTCGTCCACGTCTCCCTCGTGCCGTTCATGGGTGCGTCGGGGGAGCAGAAGACGAAGCCGACGCAGCACTCGGTCGCCGCGCTCCGGTCGATCGGCATCCAGCCCGATGCGCTCGTGCTGCGCAGCGACCGGCCCGTCACCGAGTCCAATAAGCGCAAGATCGCCCTCATGTGCGACGTCGACGAGGACGCGGTGGTCAACGCCGTCGACGTGCCGAGCATCTACGACATCCCGTCGATGCTCCACGACCAGCACCTCGACTCCTACATCGTGCGCGCGCTCGGTCTCGAGCGCGCCACCGACGTGGACTGGTCTCGATGGGCACGAGTGCTCCAGGCGGTGCACAATCCGAAGCACGAGGTGACGATCGGCCTCGTCGGCAAGTACATCGATCTGCCCGACGCCTACCTGTCGGTCACGGAGGCGGTCAAGGCCGGCGGGTTCGCCCACGAGACGCATGTGAACATCACCTGGATCCCGTCCGATCTGTGCGAGACGCCCGACGGCGCTGCGAAGGCGCTCGGCGGCCTCGACGGCATCATCGTCCCCGGGGGCTTCGGCATCCGCGGCATCGAGGGGAAACTCGGCGCGCTGAGATTCGCCCGGGAGCAGGGAATCCCCACGCTGGGCATCTGCCTCGGCTTGCAGTGCATGGTCATCGAGTACGCGCGGAACGTCGCCGGCATCGACGGGGCCTCGTCGAGCGAATTCGATCCCGGCACGCCGGCTCCGGTCATCGCGACCATGGCCGAACAGGTCGACATCATCGATCGCGGCGATCTCGGCGGCACCATGCGCCTGGGGCTGTATCCCGCCGACCTCGGCGAGGGGTCTCTGGCCGCGGAGGTCTACGGCGCCGCACGGATCGAAGAGCGGCATCGTCACCGGTACGAGGTCAACAACGCCTACCGCGACGCGATCGCCACCGCCGGGCTGCGCTTCTCGGGCCTGTCGCCCGATCGCAACCTCGTCGAGTTCGTGGAGCTGCCACGGGACGTGCATCCGTACTACATCGCCACGCAGGCGCATCCGGAGCTCCGCTCGCGCCCGACCGACCCGCATCCGCTGTTCCGTGGGCTCATCGGAGCAGCCCTGGAGCGCCACCGTTCGAGCGAGCTGTTCGATGTCGACGATGAGTGAGTCATTGAGCGACGAGCGCGTCGAGGTCGAGATCGTCGACACGGAGCTCGTGTACGAGGGTCGTGTGTGGGATGTGCGCAGCGACACCTTCCGCTACGGCGAGGGCGAGATCGTGCGTCAGTACGTCGATCACCCCGGCGCCGCCGCGGTCGTCGCGGTCGACGACGAGGGCCGGGTGCTGCTCATCCAGCAGTACCGCCATCCGATCCGTCGACGCGACTGGGAGATCCCGGCGGGGCTGCTCGATGTCGAGGGCGAGGAGCCGCTCGAGACGGCGCGACGCGAACTCGCCGAAGAGGTCGACCTCGAGGCGGAGCGCTGGGAGAGTCTCGTCAGCATCTTCACCACCCCGGGAGGCAACGACGAGGTCGTGCACCTCTTCCTCGCGCGGGGCCTGCGCTCCGTCGGAACGCCGCACGACCGTGAGGACGAGGAGGCCGACATCCGTCAGGAGTGGATGCCTCTCGGTCAGGCCGTCGAGGGCGTGCTCGCCGGCCGATTCCGCAACGGGATCCTGGCTGTCGGCGTGCTCGCGGCGTCTCACCGGCTGCACGAGGCCGTGGCGAAGGGCTGACGTGCACGTCGATCGTGCCGTCGACGCGTATCTGCGCCACGTCACGGTGGAACGGGGGCTGTCGGAGCACACCCTTGGTGCCTATCGGCGCGACCTGGCGGTGTACGCCGCGTGGCTGAACGACCAGGGGATCACCGATACGTCCGGCATCGTCTCCGAGACGGTCTCGGCGTTCATCGCCGAGCGGGCCGCCCAGGATCCGCCACCGGCATCGAGTTCGCTCGCACGCCTGCAGTCCTCCGTACGGGGCTGGCATCGATTCCTGGTGCGCGAAGAGATCGAGCGTTCCGACCCCGCGGCCCGGCTGCGCCCGCCCCGAATGCCTCGACGCCTTCCGAAAGCCCTCCGGATCGATCAGGTCGAGGCTCTCCTGGATGCCTCCGGTCCCTCGCCGGCGGCCGCAGCCCCCGGCGATGAGGTCGGCCTGCGCGACCGTGCGCTCCTGGAGCTGCTGTACGCGACGGGTGCGCGCGTGTCGGAGATCGTGCAGCTCGACGTCGACGACATGGCGCACGGAGACATCGTCCGGGTGCGAGGCAAGGGCGCGAAGGAGCGCATCGTCCCGGTCGGGTCTTACGCGCAGGCAGCCGTCGAGGCCTATCTGACCCGGGCACGTCCGGAACTGTCGCGGCGCGGTCGTGCGACGCCTCGTCTGTTCCTCGGCGCACGCGGCGCACCCCTGTCGCGGCAGAGCGCGTGGCTGGTGCTGCAGCAGGCGGCCGAGCGCGCATCGCTCACCGCCCATGTGTCCCCCCACACGCTTCGCCACTCGTTCGCCACCCACCTGCTTCAGGGCGGGGCGGACGTCCGCGTCGTGCAGGAGCTGCTCGGTCATGCGTCGGTGGCGACGACCCAGATCTACACGCACGTGAGCGTCGACGCGCTGCGCGACGTGTACGTCACGTCGCATCCTCGCGCGCGCTGACCCGCGGGTCAGCCGGGCCTGGCGCCGGGGGATGACTAGAATCGGTGCACGTTATGGCGAAGGCAGGAGAGTCGGTGGCGGCAACCAAACGCGGCGAGACGAAGGCGTCCGGTGACGAGACGGTCCTCGGTCCGACCGGACGGCCCTATCGCGGATTCGCCACTCCGCCCGCGCTCGACGGGCACGGGCCCGCGCGCATCGTGTCGCTCTGCAACCAGAAGGGCGGCGTCGGCAAGACCACGACGACCATCAACCTCGCCGCGGCGCTGGCCGGATACGGCCGCAAGGTGCTCGCCGTCGACTTCGATCCGCAGGGCGCCCTGTCGGCCGGCCTCGGCATCCAGACGCACGACATCCCGACGATCTACGACCTGCTGTTGAACACCAAGCGCGACCCGCACGAGGTGATCGTGCCGAGCCGCGTCGACGGCCTCGACATCATCCCGGCCAACATCGATCTCTCGGCCGCGGAAGTCCACCTCGTCAACGAAGTGGCGCGCGAGCAGATCCTCGCCCAGGTGCTGCGAAAGGTCTCGAAGGACTACGACGTCATCCTCGTCGACTGTCAGCCCTCCCTCGGCCTGCTCACCGTGAACGCGCTCACCGCGAGCCACGGCGTGATCATCCCGCTGGAGTGCGAGTTCTTCGCGCTGCGCGGTGTCGCGCTGCTCATCGAGACGATCGACAAGGTGCGCGACCGCCTGAATCCCACCATCACCCTCGACGGCGTCCTGGCGACGATGTACGACCCGCGCACCCTGCACTCGCGCGAGGTGCTGGAGCGCGTCGTCGAGGCCTTCGGCGACGATGTGCTCGAGACGGTGATCGGCCGCACGGTGAAGTTCCCGGACGCCTCGGTCTCGGGCATGCCGATCACGGAATTCGCGCCCGAGCACTCGGCCGCCCAGGCGTACCTGCGCCTGGCTCGAGAGCTGGTCGACCGTGGCGCCGTCGCCTGAGGATCCCGAGGACACCGCCGCGGAATCGGACGATTCCCCGCTCGTCGCGGCGGACGATGCCGGTGTCGGCTTCCGGGTATCGCTGGGCGTGTTCGACGGTCCCTTCGACCTGCTGCTGCAGCTCATCTCGAAGCACGAACTCGACATCACCGAGGTCTCCCTGAGCCGAGTGACCGACGAGTTCATCGCGTATCTGAGAGACCTCGGGCCCGACGAGCTCGACGAGGCTTCGGAGTTCCTCGTCGTCGCGGCCACCCTCCTGGACATGAAGGTCGCGGGACTCCTGCCGCAGGGCGAACTGGTCGACGCCGAGGCTGTCGCGCTGCTCGAGGCGCGAGACCTGCTCTTCGCACGCCTGCTGCAGTACCGGGCCTTCAAGGAGGTGTCCGCCTGGTTCGAGCGGTTCCTGCGCCGCGAGGACCGGCGTCACACCCGCTCGGTGAAACTCGAGGACAAGCACCGTTCGGCCGTGCCCGAGCTGGTGTGGACGCTCAGTGCCGACGACTTCGCGGCGATCGCGATGATGGCGTTCGCGCCCAAGGAGATTCCGCTGGTCGGCCTGGACCACCTGCACGCGCCGCTCGTCAGCATCCGGGAACAGGCGGCCGTCGTGGTCACGCTGCTTCGGGATGCCGGAACCCTCAGCTTCCGTGATCTCGTGTCGGGTATCACCCAGACGGGCATCATCGTCGCTCGATTCCTGTCGGTGCTCGAGCTGCACCGTCACGCGGCACTCTCCTTCGAGCAGCTCGAGCCGCTCGGGGAGCTCACCCTGCGCTGGACGGCACCGCGCTGGTCCGACGAGAACCTCGCCACTCTGGGAGCCGACTATGACCGATGAAACGAACGCGATCGAGCCGCCGACCCGCCCGCAGGACACCGGCTCGGTCGTCCGGCGGCTGGAGGCCATCCTGCTGGTCGTCGACGAGCCGCAGAGCCTCGTGAGCCTGGCGACGGCCGTGGGGAGCCCCGTCCCTGCCGTGCGTCAAGCGGTCGAGGCTCTCGTCGCCGACTACGACGGCGAGTCCGGCGGTCCCCGCCGCGGCTTCGAGCTGCGCGAGGTGGGTGGCGGGTGGCGACTGTACGTGCGTGAAGAGCATGATGACGTCGTGCAGGAGTTCGTCAGCGGACAGGCGCCGTCCCGGCTGTCGCAGGCGGCGCTGGAGACGCTCGCTGTGATCGCCTACAAGCAGCCGATCACGCGCGGGCAGATCGCGTCCATCCGAGCGGTGAACGTCGACTCCGTCGTGCGCACCCTCCTCGCCCGCGGCCTCATCACCGAGTTGTTCGCCGACCCGGATACCGGCGCCGTGAACTACGGCACGACCGATGCGCTGCTGGTGAACCTGGGCATCAATTCCCTCGACGAGCTTCCGCCGATCTCGCCGCTGCTCGACGACGGCTCGACCGGATTCGACGCGGAGGTGATCCGATGAGCGCCGCGGGACCCGAAGGTGTGCGGCTGCAGAAGGTGCTCGCGCAGGCGGGTGTGGCGTCGCGCCGTGTGGCCGAAGAGATGATCGTCGCCGGCCGGGTGCGCGTGAACGGGGCCGTCGTCACCGAACTCGGCACCCGCATCGCCCCCGAGACCGATCTCGTCGATGTCGACGGCACGGCCGTGCAGTTGGATGCCACGAAGCGCTATGTGATGCTCAACAAACCGCGAGGAGTCGTCAGTTCCCTGCGCGACGACCGGGGGCGCCCCGATCTGCGCCGCTACACCGAGCGCTTCGAGGAGCGCCTGTTCAATGTCGGCCGCCTCGACGCCGATACGAGTGGCCTGCTCGTGCTCACCAACGACGGTGAGCTGTCCCACGTGCTCGCGCACCCGTCCTTCGGCGTCACCAAGGTCTACATCGCCAAGGTGGCCGGGCGGGTGAGCGCGCAGACGGTCGCCGCCCTGCTTCGCGGCATCGACCTGGACGACGGCCCGATCGCGGCCGACAAGGCGCGCATCCTCTCGACGAGTGCCGCGGGCGACGGATCCCTCGTGCAGCTCACCCTGCACTCCGGTCGCAACCGCATCGTGCGTCGGATGATGGACGCCGTCGGGCACCCCGTCGAGGATCTGGTGCGTCGCCAGTTCGGACCGCTCCACCTGGGCACGCTCCCAGCCGGCAAGACCCGGGAATTGACTACAGTGGAGCGCGGCGCGCTGCTGACTCTCTCTCGCGGCGGCCCATCCACCCCCTCTCCGGAGAATCCGTGACCGACGCCTTCGATCAGCCACGCGCCGGCGGCAGCGACCGCCTGTCGGCGCGCTCGTCGGGGACCGTGCGCGTCGTCGGGGCGGGACTGCTCGGCGCGAGCATCGGGCACGCGCTCGTCGCCCTCGGCGTCGACGTCGTGCTCGCCGACACGTCGCCGGCGCAGCTTCGTCTGGCGATCGACTACGGCGCCGGCCGTGCCGCCCGCAAGACCGACGATCCGTCGCTGGTGGTCGTCTCCGTGCCGCCGGATGTCACCGCCGACGTCGTCGCCGCCGAGCTCGCCCGTTTCCCGGACGCCGTGGTCACCGACGTCGCCAGCGTGAAGCTCGAGCCGCTCAGGGCGCTGCGCGAGCGCGGCGTCGACCTCACGCGCTACATCGGGTCGCATCCGCTGGCGGGCCGTGAGCGCGGGGGAGCGATCTCCGCACGTGCGGACATCTTCATCGGCCGTCCCTGGGTCGTCTGCCGTGATCGCGAGACCCGCGCAGCCGACCTCGCGGTCGTCGAGGGCCTCATCCTCGACCTCGGAGCCACGCCCATCGAGATGTCGCCCGAGGAGCACGACCACTCCGTCGCCCTGGTCTCCCACGTGCCGCAGCTGGTCGCCAGCCTGCTCGCGGGCCGGTTCGTCGAGGCCCCGGAGGGGTCGCTGCGCCTGGCCGGGCAGGGCGTGCGCGACACCACCCGAATCGCGGCGTCCGCCCCCGAACTGTGGGTCCAGATCCTCGGCGCCAATGCGGCGCCGGTCGTCGACGTTCTCGACGAGCTCGCCGCGGACCTCACGCAGGTGGCGGATGCGCTCCGCGACCCCGAAGCCACCGGCGCCCGCCGCGCCGTGGCCGATGCCATCCGGCGCGGCAACGACGGCGTCGAGCGCCTCCCCGGAAAACATGGCCAGAACCGTCGTTTCGAGAGCGTCGTCGTCATGGTCGACGACCGTGCCGGGCAGCTCGGCCGGCTGTTCGGCGACCTCGGCGACCTCGACGTGAACGTCGAGGACCTGCGCCTGGAACACTCCCCGGGCGCGCAGTTCGGTCTCGCCGAGATCAGCGTCGCCCCGGGCGTCGTGCATCGCTGCGTCGACGGACTGCAGGCGCGCGGCTGGAAGATAGCGAGTACAACCCATGACTGATCTGTCCACGCCCGCGGGGGCCACACCACCCGCACCCACGCCGCCGTCTGCCGAGACCTCACCCGTGACCATCGTCGCGGTCGACGGTCCCGCCGGCAGCGGCAAGTCGAGCGTGTCGAAGGAGGTCGCCCGCCGGCTCGGCTTCGGCTACCTCGACACCGGAGCGGCATATCGTGCGCTCGCATGGCACGCCGTCGAGCGCGGCGTCGACACCTCCGATTCCGCCGCCGTCCTCGATGCGACCGGCGACTTCGAGTACGCCATCTCGCTCGACCCCGACCGGTACTGGGTGCGTGTCGGCGACGTCGACGTGACCGATGCGATCAGACAGACCCGGGTGACGGAGGCCGTCAGCGGCGTTGCCCGCGTGCCGGCCGTGCGCCAGTCCGTCAACGCCATGTTCCGCGCCATGGTCGCCGGATCCGGCCGCGCTGGCGTCGTCGTCGAAGGGCGTGACATCACCACGGTCGTGGCCCCGGATGCGCCGGTGCGCATCCTGCTGACCGCCGCCCCCGAGGTGCGCGCCGCGCGCCGCAGCGCCGAGCTCACCGGCGACGACACCACGGCTGTCGCAGACGCGCTGCGTCGTCGCGACTCCGCCGATTCGAAGGTCGTCGACTTCCTCACCGCCGCAGAAGGCGTGACGGTTGTCGACTCGACCGAGCTCGACTTCGAGCAGACCGTCGACGCCGTGCTCGGCGTCATCGCCGAGGGAGGGGTGCGCTGATGGCCGCCGACGAGGAATACACCGCCGGCCCCGACGATCTCGAGGCCACGCTCGCCGACATGGACGATGAGCTCGCCGACCAGCGGGCGACCGCGCTGCGCGCGTCGTTGCAGGACTACGATCTCGACGACGAGGACGCCGCGCTGCTGGATGGTGCCGTGGTGGGCGAGGACGGCATCGAGTATCTGCCGGCGCTGCCCGTCGTGGCGATCGTCGGGCGCCCGAACGTCGGCAAGTCGGCGCTCGTGAACCGCATCCTCGGCCGTCGTGAGGCCGTGGTCGAGGACACCCCCGGTGTCACGCGCGACCGAGTCACGTACAAGGCCGAGTGGCTCGACCGTCGCTTCTCCCTCGTGGACACCGGCGGGTGGGAGCCGGATGCCCGTGGCATCGACGCGTCCGTCGCCGCGCAGGCCGAGGTGGCGATCGATCTGTCCGACGTGGTGCTGTTCGTCGTCGACGCGATGGTGGGGGCGACCTCCACCGACGAGCACGTCGTCAAGCTCCTCCGCAAGAGCGGCAAGCCGGTGTTCCTCGTCGCCAACAAGATCGACGACGCCCGGCAGGAGCCCGAGGCGGCAGCGCTGTGGAACCTGGGTCTCGGTCAGCCGCACCCGGTCTCGGCGATCCACGGTCGCGGGGTCGCCGACCTCCTCGACGAGATCATGAAGGTGCTCCCGACCGTCTCGGCCGTGGCATCCGCCGAGATCGGCGGACCGCGCCGGGTCGCGATCCTCGGCCGCCCGAACGTCGGAAAGTCATCGCTGCTGAACAAGGCGGCCGGTGAAGAGCGGGTCGTCGTGAACGAGCTCGCGGGCACCACCCGCGACCCGGTGGACGAGATCGTCGAGCTGGGCGGCAAGATGTGGCGCCTGGTCGACACGGCCGGCATCCGCAGGCGTGTGCACCTGTCGCAGGGCGCCGACTTCTACGCATCGCTGCGCACGTCGGCGGCGCTCGAGAAGGCGGAGGTTGCGGTCGTCGTGATCGACGTGACCCAGCCGATCAGCGTGCAGGACCTGAACATCATCGACCTCGTGCTCGAATCGGGCCGGGCGCTCGTGATCGCCTACAACAAGTGGGATCGCCTGAACGACGACGACATGGACGCGCAGGACCGGCGGCGGTTCCTCGAACGGGAGATCGAGCGCGACCTCGCGCACGTCGCCTGGGCGCCTCGCGTGAACATCTCCGCGAAGACCGGCCGTCACCTCGACAAGCTCGTGCCCGCGCTGGAGACCGCCCTCATGTCGTGGGATCAGCGCATCCCGACCGGCAAGTTCAATGCGTTCCTCTCGGAGCTCGTGGCCGAGCATCCCCACCCGCTGCGTGGCGGCAAGCAGCCCCGCATTCTCTTCGGCACGCAGGCAGCGAGCCGACCGCCCACATTCGTGCTGTTCACCACGGGCTTCCTCGACCCGGGCTATCGCCGGTTCATCCAGCGGCGCCTGCGCGAGATCTACGGCTTCGAGGGTTCGCCGATCGTGCTGAACATGCGCATCCGGGAACGCCGCCAGCGGTCCTGACCCCTCCCCGCCTGAGGCGAGGCGCTTCTCCCCAGCCATGTCCCACTTTCTGTCGGTGTGGGCCGGCAGAACAGCAGATATTGGGACATACCTTCCGGCGGGCGGCATCCATGTCCCACTTTCTGTCGGTGTGGGCCGGCAGAACAGCAGATATTGGGACATGCCTTCCTGCGGGTGGTGGCGCCCATGTCCCACTTTCTGTCGTTGTGAGGGCTGATAGCGACGGAAAAGGGGACATGCAGCAAGG
>NZ_DEPK01000162.1:13722-14485 GCF_002358725.1 Microbacterium sp. UBA3394 | reverse complement strand
GTGGTGCGCGATACTGGGATCGAACCAGTGACCTCTTCCGTGTCAGGGAAGCGCGCTACCGCTGCGCCAATCGCGCCCGTGAGGGCTGTTCAGTTGTCATGCGAGGTGGCGACGGGATTCGAACCCGTGTAAACGGCTTTGCAGGCCGGTGCCTAGCCGCTCGGCCACGCCACCGCGTGTGGTTCGACCCACGTGTCGTGATCGCCCTGGAATCGGGAGATCCCCGCACTCGAGCGGATGACGAGACTCGAACTCGCGACCCTCACCTTGGCAAGGTGATGCGCTACCAACTGCGCTACATCCGCATTTCGTTCCCGGTCTTGCCCGGGCACTTGGAAAACTCTAGCCCATTCCGAGCCCCGCGCAAAACCACCGCCACGCCGCGCGTGTCCCGTTCTCGCGGTTCGAATCACCCTTACGGATCAGGTAACATCGGTACTCGGCCCGGCAGGGTCGCGGCTCCCGGAGCCGAGGGCGATTGGCGCAGCTGGTAGCGCGCTTCCTTCACACGGAAGAGGTCGTGGGTTCAAGTCCCGCATCGCCCACCGAAGACGATCTTGTTCACGTCAGGCCTGATCGCCACCCGGTACCTCGATCGCCATCTGCCACCCGTAGCGCCGGCTGAGCACGGCCGACACCCGCGTGAAGCGGTCGACATCAAGCACCGCGCCCTCGCGGCGCATCCCGAGGCGGTGGACGAGGTAGACCTGGTCAAGGTCGACCCACGAGGGCCTTCCCTGGGCATCCCACGGCCCGCTCCCGA
>NZ_DEPK01000162.1:12045-13477 GCF_002358725.1 Microbacterium sp. UBA3394 | reverse complement strand
GCCGGCCGCCGCCGCCGACGACCAGCGTCGCACGCGGACGGAACAGGCGGCCGAGGACGCCGGCCACGGCGGAGACCCTTCGGTGACGCTTCACGGGGGTCAGCCTAGCGGTGGCGCATTCGTGCGGGCACGAGCNNGGGCATCCCACGGCCCGCTCCCGAGCTCGAGGTGGTCGCGATCGCCGTCCTGCGGGATGCTGGTGAGCTTGAGCGCGTAGACGCGGTCGGCGTCCCGTCGGCCGATGACGAGAACGGGCCGATCCTTGCCGCGGCCGTCCCGCTCCTCGAACGGCACCCAGGTCCATACGATCTCCCCGGCGTCCGGCGCCTCATCCCTGCGGGGCGAGTAGGTGATGCGCAGCTCGGATGCTCGGGGCGGCCGCACCTCCACCGTCGCGGCCGCCCCCGATCGGCCGCCCCCGACATCGTTGAGTGACCCACGCGGGCGGAACAGGCGACCGAAGACACCGGCGACTGTCGAGAGCATTCGGCGGCGCTTCACGGGGTCAGCCTGGCGATGGCGCATTCGTGCGGGCACGAGCAAGGGGCGCTGTGGTCGTAACCACAGCGCCCCTTGCGCTTGTCTGCGAGCCGCAGAGTGCTTACGCCATCGCGTAGCCCTCTTCGCCGTGCACCGTGGTGTCCACGCCGGCCAGCTCGTCCTCGTTCTTGATCCGGAAGCCGAGCGTCTTGTCGATCGCGAAGCCCAGGATGAAGGCGATCACGAACGAGTAGATCAGCACGCCGAACGCTGCGACGACCTGGAGGATCAGCTGCTCGAATCCGCCGCCGAGGAACAGACCGGTCTCGGTGGCGAAGAATCCGAGGTAGATCGTTCCGATCAGACCACCGACGAGGTGCACGCCGACCACGTCGAGCGAGTCGTCGTAGCCGAGCTTCCACTTCAGCTCGATGGCCAGGGCGCAGACCGCACCGGCGACGACGCCGAGGAGAAGTGCCCAACCGGGGGTCAGGTTCGCACAGGCGGGCGTGATGGCGACGAGACCGGAGACCGCACCCGAGGCGGCTCCGACCGAGGTGGCCTTTCCGTCCTTGAGCTTCTCGACGATCAGCCAGCCGATGATGGCGGCCGCGGTCGCACCCAGCGTGTTGATGACGATCAGACCGACCACGGAGTCCTCCGTGCCCAGCGCGCCGAGGCCCTCGGCGCCGGCGTTGAAGCCGAACCAGCCGAACCACAGGATCGAGGCGCCGAGCACGACCAGCGGAACGCTGTGCGGCTTGTTGATGCCCTTCTGGAAGCCGATGCGCTTGCCGAGCACCAGAGCGAGGGCGAGGGCCGCCGCACCGGCGTTGATGTGCACCGCGGTTCCACCGGCGTAGTCGATGACCTCGGTGGAGAAGCCGAAGGTCGTGCCGAGGTTGTAGACCCAGCCGCCGCCCCAGACCCACGCCGCGACGGGGAAGTAGAC
>NZ_DEPK01000162.1:2010-11662 GCF_002358725.1 Microbacterium sp. UBA3394 | reverse complement strand
ATCGCACCGGAGATCAGCGCGACGGTGATGATGGCGAAGGTGCCGCCGAACATGGCACCGACGAGGTCATCGCTCGACGCCGAGGCGAGACCGAAGTCGGCGAACGGGTTGCCGGCGAATGCCCAGGTGCTCTCCACGGCGCTCATGTTGAAGCCGTAGAGGATCCAGAGCACGCTCACGAGACCCATCGCGCCGAAGCTCATCATCATCATGCTGACGACGCTCTTGGCCTTGACCAGGCCTCCGTAGAAGAACGCGACGCCAGGCGTCATAAAGAGCACGAGTGCCGAGGCTGTGATCAGCCAGGCGAGATTTCCGCTGTCCATGAAGTTCCTCATCCATGATTGGTGTTACTCGGGTGCCCACGGTGGCCGCGGTTCGGGTGGCGGTCCGGTGGGACGTGCCCCAGTCTCGCGAGCGAGGGTTTCAGGCGGCGTGCGTCGCGTGTTTCGGGTTTGTTACGTCACCGGCGCTCAGGTAAACATCAGGTTTCTCGACGGCGAGAACGTGCCGTGAGATGTCGCGAAGGGCTGGCGCGGGTCAGGCGAGAGTGGACGCGACGAGACGCGAGATGGCGCGCAGGTACTTCTTGCGGTATCCGCCTGCGAGCATCTCGTCGGGAAAGACCCCGTCCAGCGACAGGCCGGTGTTACGGATGGGGATCTGCGCGTCGTAGACGCGGTCGACGAAGGCCACGAAGCGCAGCGCGGCGGACTGATCGTCGAACGTCGTCACGTCGCGCAGGCCGACGGTGGACACTCCGTCGATGAGTCGGATGTATCGGGACGGATGCACCTGCGCAAGGTGGCCGATCACGTCGGCGAACGCGTCGTCGGAGGCGATTCCGACGCTCGCCGCGGCGGAGATCCCGGAGCGGTACTCGTCATCCGTCAGAACGCGCGCATGGCCGTCGACCGCCCGCTGCCGGTAGTCGGTCCCGTCGATCCGGAGCGTGTCGAAGCTCGCCGCCATCGCATGGATCTCCCGCAAGAAGTCCTGCGCCGCGAAACGGCCCTCGCCCAGGGCGTTGGGCGGCGTGTTCGATGTCGCCGCCAATCGGGTGCCGGAGGCGACCAGCTCTCCGAGCAGCCGGGTCATCACCATCGTGTCGCCCGGATCGTCGAGCTCGAACTCGTCGATGCACAGCAGTTCGGCGCCGCGGAACAGGCCCACGGTGTTCTTGTAGCCGAGCGCGCCGACGAGTGCGGTGTACTCGATGAAGGAGCCGAAGTACTTCCGTCGCGCGGGCATGGCGTGGTAGACCGCCGCGAGCAGATGGGTCTTTCCCACGCCGAAGCCACCGTCGAGATAGACGCCGGGCTTCACCTCGGGTGCTTTCCTCCCCCGCCGGAACAGGCCGCCGCGCGAAGCCGCCGTTCGTCCGCCGGCGAAGGTCGCGAGCGTCTCCTTGGCCTCCTGCTGGGAAGGGTAGTCGCCGTCCGCGCGGTACGACTCGAACGTGGCCTGCGAGAACTGCCGCGGCGGCACGAGAGCGGCGACCATGTCCTCTCCGCTCAGCTGCGGCTGACGCTCGGCCAGGTGCACGATTCCGGATCGGGCCGTGGTCGCGGTCATGTCGTCCTTCGTGTCGCGGCGGTGACGGATGCGATCCCCCGGGGGAGAATGGGAAATAGGCTCGAAGGACGCGGATCCACACTACGCCGTCATCCCAGCCGCCCTGCATCGAGGAGAGTTCCGTGCCCGTCGCATACGACCCTGCCGACACCTTCGCCGACTACGCCGCCCCGGAGCGCCTGGTCAGCACGCAATGGCTGGCCGAGCATCTCGGAGCACCGGGTCTGGTCGTGGTCGAATCCGATGAGGATGTGCTCCTGTACGAGACCGGGCACATCCCGGGAGCGGTGAAGGTCGACTGGCACACCGAACTCAACGACCCGGTGGTGCGGGACTACGTCGACGGACGCGGATTCGCCGACCTGATGCGTCGGAAGGGAATCTCCCGCGACGACACCGTCGTCATCTACGGCGACAAGAGCAATTGGTGGGCCGCGTACGCCCTCTGGGTGTTCTCGCTCTTCGGCCACGACGACGTGCGCCTGCTCGACGGCGGACGAGACCTCTGGATCGCGGAGGGCCGGGGCCTCACGACGGAGCGCGCCGAGCGCCCGGTCACGGACTACCCCGTGGTCGAGCGCGATGATGCGACGCTGCGCGCCTACCGCGGCGACGTGCTCGCGCATCTCGGACGACCGCTCATCGACGTGCGCTCCGGCGAGGAGTACGACGGCACCCGGACCTCGGCTCCGGCCTATCCGGAGGAGGGCGCCCTGCGTGCGGGGCACATTCCGACGGCCCACAGCGTTCCCTGGGCCCGTGCCGCAGCGGCGGACGGGACGTTCCGCCCGCGCGCGGAGCTGGAGGCGATCTACCGCGGGGAAGTCGGTCTGCGCGACGCGGACCCGATCATCGCGTACTGCCGCATCGGTGAGCGCTCCAGCCACACGTGGTTCGTCCTGACGCACCTGCTCGGCTTCCCCGATGTGCGCAACTACGACGGGTCGTGGACCGAATGGGGAAGCGCGGTGGGCCTGCCGATCGTGACCGGGTCGGCCCGAGGAGAGGTTCCTTCGCGGTGATGACCGAGCATCCCCTCCCGGCCGCACTGGCGGCGATCCGACACGACTTCCTCGATCTTCCGGAGCCGGACCGCCTGCAGCTGCTCCTGGAGTTCTCCCATGAGCTGCCCGAGATGCCCGCCCGCCTCGCCGACCATCCCGACCGGCAGGAACGCGTGGCCGAGTGTCAATCGCCCGTCTTCATCGTGGTCGAGGTCGACGACGACCACCGCGTCGTCATGCACGCCACCGCGCCCCCCGAGGCTCCGACGACAAGGGGGTTCGCGAGCATCCTCGCTCAGGGCCTCACGGGTCTCACCGCTCACGAGGCTCTCGCCGTCCCGGACGACTTCCCGCAGTCGATCGGTCTGACGCGCGCCGTGTCGCCGCTTCGGATCGCGGGGATGACCGGCATGCTCGGTCGCGCGAAGCGCCAGGTGCGCGAGAGAGTGGCTGCGCGTGAGCGCTGAGCGCACGGTCACCGTCACCGAGGTCGTCCCGCGAACGCTCGACTCCGTGACCACGGACTCCCCCGATGCCGATCGCTGGCTCAGCCGTCGGTACTCCGCCGACGACACCGGCTTCACCCGGCTGAACATGGTCACCTCGGTGACGGGCTCGATCGCCGGTGCCGACGGGACGAGCGAGACCATCACCTCCCCCACCGACCGGATGATCCTCCGCGCCGTGCGTGCCAACGCCGATGTCGTCGTCGTGGGCGCGACCACGGCCCGCATCGAGCGATACCTGCTCCCCGCCAACGCACGCCTCGCCGTGGTGACCGCCACGGGAGATATCGACGGGGTCCGGCTCACCAGGCCGGGGCGTCCGCCTGCACTGGTGCTGTCTTCCCGCGCGCACCGGGCGCGCGTGCGCGCACGGCTCGCCGGCGCGCCGGTGGAGCACGTCACGATCGATGCCGACGAGCAGCTCGATCCGCGTGCGATCGTCGCAGAACTCCGGGAGCGCGGCCTTCCCCGCATCGTTTGCGAGGGAGGGCCGACGATTGCGACACGGTTCCTCGAGGCGGGATGTCTGGACGAGATCTGCCTCACGATCGCGCCCGCGCTCGAACCCGCGGGCACGGCCTTCGTCTCACCGTCGCGACCGCGGGACGCGACGGTGGCGGGGATGCTCGTCGACGACCGCGGATTCAGCTATCTGCGGTTGCACCCGAGAGATCGTGTCGACGCATCCAGTCGCTGATCGCGTGCGACCACCGGTCCTGGTCGTAGTTCCACAGCTTGGTGTGACGCGCGACCTCGAACGCCTCCAGCTCGACAAGGTCGGGCCGGGCAACGAGCAGGTCGTGGGAGGCATCCGACGGCACGAACCCGTCATCGTCGCTGTGCAGGATGAGAACGGGGTGGCGGAGCTCATCCGCTCGCGCAACGACATCGAGGCGATCGAACGGAATCGGTGACCCCGCCCGCGTGAACGCTGTGCCCCACTCCGATCCCAGGGCGTCGATCGCGAGTCGGGTCACCGGCTGCGGCAGGTTCATGATTCCCGCCTGGTAGTCCAGGACGACCCGCCAGTCGATCACCGGCGAGTCGAGGACGAGGCCGGCGATCGCGTCGCGGTGAGCCGAGTTGAGTGCCAGCTGAAGCGCGATCGCACCGCCCATCGACCACCCCATGACGATCACGCGCCGAGCGCCGCGCCGTCGTGCGAATCCGATGGCCGCGTCTACGTCGCGCCACTCGGTCGCACCGAGCGCGTAGGTCCCTGTTCTGCTGCGCGGTGCTTCGCCGTCGTTGCGATAGGAGACGACGAGCGAGGTGATCCCCAGGGCATGGAAGACCGGCACCGCGCGAAGCGCTTCGGAGCGCGTCGTGCCACGGCCGTGCACCTGCACGACCCACGTGGTCCCGTCGCCGGCGGGAAACCGCCACGCCGGGCAGGGCCCGACCGCCGAGCCGATCAGTTCCGGCGTCCAGTCCAGGTGGAGCTCGTCCGGATGACTGAAGTACCAGCCGCTGAAGGCCGCGTCGGGTGCCAGATGAGCACCCGATCCGACGTGGGTGAGCAGCTTGCGCGTGACGGTCTCGTCGTCCGCGGACAGGACGGTGCCGACCTTCACGTAGCTCTCGGTCCCCGTGGTGAACAGGCCGTACCGGCCGGGGAGCACCGTGTCCGCCGTGCGCTGGAGCGTGACCGTCTGCGCTTGCGTGTCGAGATCGAGCAGGCGCGTGTCCGGCCGGCGATTGGCGGGTGTGATCACCTGTCTGGCGACCCGCAGCGAGAGGAGGGACATCGATGTCAGCACCAGCGCCAGCGCACCACCGAGGGCGGTGATCGCGAACCTGAATGCGGTGACGAGGGCGGGGGTGGCGCCGTTCTGCGCGGCGCGCCTGGAGGCGTGCATCGAGGCCTCACTCTAGTCTGTCTCCGTGGCTGTCACCCCTCCTCCCGCGCCGATGGCCTTCGCCTCCGTCGCCGAACAGGTGCGGGCGATGGGCTTCCGCGACGACCTCACCGTCCACGAGATCCCCGCCCCCGGCGGTCTCGCACCGTTCGCACTCGCTCTGGCGGGGGAAGTACGCCCGGAGACGGACGACGGCGTGTCGGCGTACGGGACGGGGCGGTTCATCCTCCTCAACGACCCCGAGGAGCCCGCAGCGTGGAACGGCCCCTGGCGCATCGTGTGCTTCGCCCAGGCGCCTCTGGAGACCGACATCGGCACCGACCCGATGCTCGCGGAGGTCGCGTGGTCGTGGCTGATGGAGGCTCTCTCGGTTCGAGGCGCCGCCCACCACTCCGCGTCGGGCACGGCGACGAAGACCCTCTCCCGCGGCTTCGGAACTCTCGCCGCGGAGGGCGACGGCGCGCAGATCGAGTTGCGCGCGTCGTGGTCGCCCGACGGTGACCTGACCGCGCACGTCGAAGCGTGGGCAGAGCTGACCTGCATGCTGGCCGGGCTGCCGCCCGGCTCCGAGGGCATCGCCGTCCTCGGCTCCCGAAGGAATCCCCGTGGCTGAATACTCCGTCATCGCCGACCGCGACACGTTCCTCGCGGCGTGCGAGACACTCGCCTCCGGCACCGGACCGGCCGCCGTGGACGTCGAGCGGGCATCCGGGTTCCGCTACTCGCAACGCGCATACCTCATTCAGGTCTTCCGTCGGGATGCCGGCGTCTTCCTGTTCGACCCGCCCGCGATCGGCGACTTCGCGGCCCTTCAGCGCGCGATCGGCGACGTGGAGTGGGTCTTCCACGCCGCGAGCCAGGATCTCCCCTCTCTTCGCGAACTCGACCTGGTCCCCGACCGCTTGTTCGACACCGAACTGGCCGCCCGGCTGCTCGGCCACGAGCGCGTCGGACTGGGCGCGGTCGTCGAGAGCACCGTCGGTATCTCCCTCGCCAAGGCTCACTCCGCGTCGGACTGGTCGCAGCGTCCACTCCCCCAGTCCTGGCTCGAGTACGCCGCACTCGACGTGATCCACCTCATCGACGTGCGGGACGCCCTCGCCCGCGAGCTCGCCGAGCAGGACAAGACGCAGTTCGCCCTCGAAGAATTCGACGACGTGCGCGATCGCCCGCCCAAGCCGCCCCGAGAGGAGCCATGGCGGCGGCTCAGCGGATTGCACACGGTACGAGGCCGCTCCTCGCTCGCCGTAGCGCGCGCCCTGTGGGTCGCTCGTGAGGACCTGGCGGCTGCCGAGGATGTGGCCCCGGGCCGTCTGGTACCCGATCGCGCTCTCGTCGCCGCCGTCATCGCGGACCCGCGCTCGAAGCACGACCTCGCGCACGTGAAGGACTTCACCGGGCGCGCCAGCCGGACCGAGCTCGACCGGTGGTGGGCCGCGATCGAAGAGGGTCGCGCGGATGCGAACCCGCCTCGCGAGCGCGCGGGTGGCGGCGACGCGCTCCCGCCGCCCCGTGCATGGGCTCAGCGGAATCCGGAGGCTGACCTTCGGCTCAAGGCGTCGCGCCCGGCGGTGGAGGAACTCGCGGAGCGCCTGAACATGCCCACCGAGAATCTGCTGACGCCGGACACGTTGCGCCGTGTCGCCTGGTCACCGCCGACCGACCTCGACGCGGCGTCTATCGCGGACGCCCTGCGGTCGTGGGGTGCGCGAGCCTGGCAGATTGGACAGACTGCACAGGTGATCGCGGATGCTTTTGTATCTTCCGCCCAAGCCCCGGAGCAGGGGTCCGAGTCGGATTCGTAGGTTCGACCCAACCGATTCCGAGCCCTCCACGGCCGCTCCTAGGCTGTGGACATCCCTGAACTTTGGAGGCAGAGTGGCCGAGCTTTCGGACGTCTACTTCGTCGATGGAATGCGCACCCCGTTCGGGCGCGCCGGCGAGAAGGGCATGTACTGGAACACGCGATCGGATGATCTCGCCGTGAAGGCGACCATCGGACTCATGGAGCGCAATGGCGACGTTCCGAAGGAGAGGATCGACGACGTCGCCATCGCGGCGACGTCGCAGACCGGCGACCAGGGCCTGACCCTGGGCCGAAGTGTCGCCATCCTCGCGGGACTCCCCCAGAGCGTTCCCGGATTCGCCATCGACCGCATGTGCGCCGGTGCGATGACCAGCGTCACCACGATGGCCGCCTCGATCGGGATCGGCATGTACGACCTCGCTCTCGCGGGCGGGGTCGAGCACATGGGGCATCACCCGATCGGCTCCAACGCCGACCCCAACCCCCGCTTCGTCGCCGAGAAGATGGTGGACCCCGGCGCGCTCAACATGGGCGTGACCGCGGAGCGGATCTTCGATCGCTTCCCGCATCTCACCAAGGAGCGCTCGGATCGTTTCGGCATGCTCAGCCAGCACAAGGCGCAGGCCGCCTACGATGCGGGCAAGCTGCAGGCCGACCTCGTTCCCGTCGCGATCAAGGACGCCGAAGGTGCGTGGGCGCTCGCCACCGAAGACGAAGGTCGTCGTCCGCAGACGACGATGGCCGATCTCGCCGGTCTCAAGACCCCGTTCCGTCCTCACGGTCGCGTGACGGCGGGAACCTCCTCTCCGCTCACCGACGGTGCGACCATGTCGCTGCTCGCCGGTGGTGGCGCGGTGAAGGAGCTCGGCCTCGCGCCGAAGATGCGACTCGTCTCGTTCGCTTTCGCGGGCGTGCAGCCCGAGATCATGGGCATCGGCCCCATCCCGTCGACCGAGAAGGCCCTCAGGAAGGCCGGCCTGACGATCGACGACATCGGTCTGTTCGAGCTGAACGAAGCGTTCGCCGTCCAGGTGATCTCGCTCCTGGACCACTTCGGCATCGCCGACGACGACCCGCGCGTCAACCAGTGGGGTGGAGCGATTGCGCTCGGGCATCCGCTCGCCGCATCCGGAGTCCGTCTCATGATCCAGCTCGCGGCGCAGTTCGCCGAGCGCCCCGACGTGCGATACGGCCTCACGGCGATGTGCGTGGGACTCGGCCAGGGCGGTTCGGTGGTCTGGGAGAACCCCCACTACGACGGCAAGAAGCGCAGGAAGTGAGCGGCCTCATGAGCACCTACGATCAGATCGACTTCACGCCCCTGCTGACGCTCTCCGACGACGAGGTCGTCACGCACTCGCGCGTGCGCGACGTTCGCCTGCCCTCGGGCCGGACTCTTGCCCTCATCACGCTCGACAACGGGCGTGACCACAACCGTCCCAACACGCTCGGTCCCCGAACGCTCGTCGAGCTGAACGAGCGCCTCGACGAACTGAAGGACCGTGCGGCCTCCGGTCAGATCGACGCGGTCGCCGTGACCGGCAAGCAGTACATCCTGGCCGCCGGCGCCGACCTGTCCGACATCACTCTCGTCGGATCGCGGGAGAACGCCCGCAAGGTGGCCCAGCTCGGTCACCACGTGCTCGGCAAGCTCGCCGATCTCGGCGTTCCCTCCTTCACGTTCGTGAACGGGCTCGCGCTGGGCGGCGGCCTGGAGATCGCCCTCAACTCCACGTATCGCACCGTCGATGCCTCGGCCGCCGCGATCGCTCTCCCCGAGGTCTTCCTCGGCATCATCCCGGGCTGGGGCGGGGCCTATCTCCTCCCCAACCTGATCGGTATCGAGAACGCGCTCGAGGTGGTCATATCGAACCCGCTCAAGCAGAACCGGATGCTCAAGCCGGCGCAGGCGTTCGAGTTCGGCATCGTGGATGCGATCTTCCCCGCCGCGAACTACCTCGAAGACTCCCTGCGATGGGCTGACGGCGTGCTCGGCGGGTCGATCAAGGTGGAACGCCGGAACCAGCCCGGCAAGATCGAACGCCTCACCAAATGGCCGATCGCCGTCAAGATGGCACGGAACATGCTGGAGTCCAGGATCGGGACCGTCCCCTCATCCCCGTACGTCGCCCTCGACCTCCTCGACCGCGCCAAGAGCGGCACGCGCGAAGAGGGCTTCGCCCGCGAGGACGAGGCCCTCGCAGAGCTCGTCAGCGGCGACCAGTTCGCCGCGTCGATGTACGCGTTCGACCTGGTGCAGAAGCGCGCGAAGCGTCCCGTCGGCGCACCGGACAAGGGCCTCGCGAAGAAGGTCGGCAAGGTCGGCGTCATCGGCGCCGGGCTCATGGCGAGCCAGTTCGCCCTCCTCTTCGTGCGCAAGCTCCAAGTCCCCGTGCTCATCACCGATCTCGATCAGGCGCGTGTCGACAAGGGCATCGCGTACATCCACGAGGAGATCGGCAAGCTCGAGTCCAAGGGGCGCCTCGACGCCGACGCCGCGAACCGCCTGCGTGCACTGGTGCGCGGAACCGTCGACATGTCCGAGTATGCGGACTGCGACTTCGTGATCGAGGCGGTGTTCGAGGAGGTCGGGGTCAAGCAGCAGGTCTTCGGCGAGATCGAGAAGATCATCGCGGACGACGCCATCCTCGCGACGAACACGTCATCGCTCTCCGTGGAGGAGATCGGTTCCACGCTGGTGCATCCGGAGCGCCTGGTGGGCTTCCACTTCTTCAACCCGGTCGCGGTCATGCCGCTGATCGAGATCGTGAAGACGGCGAAGACCGCCGACGAGGCCCTCGCGACCGCGTTCGTCGTCGCCAAGGGGCTCGGGAAGAACGCGGTCCTCACCGCCGACGCTCCCGGCTTCGTGGTGAACCGCCTGCTGGCGAAGGTCATGGG
>NZ_DEPK01000162.1:0-1628 GCF_002358725.1 Microbacterium sp. UBA3394 | reverse complement strand
TTCCGTCCCCTCGGACTCCCGATGACACCGTTCCAGCTGATCGACCTCGTCGGATGGAAGGTCGCCGCCCACGTGCAGGACACGATGGCCACGGCTTTCCCGGACCGCTTCTACGCGTCGGAGAACTTCCACGAGCTCGCCGCGCTCGATCGCGTTGTCGAGAAGGACAAGGCGGGACGGGTCACCGGGTGGTCCAAGGATGCGGAGAAGGTCCTGAAGGGCGCCGTCGGCGACTCCCCGTCGACCGAGGACGAGATCCTCCGACGGGTCCAGGACGGTCTGGCGCAGGAGATCTTCATCATGCTCGAGCAAGGGGTCGTCCCCGAGGTCGAGGACATCGACCTCTGTCTGATCCTCGGGGCGGGCTGGCCCTTCATCGACGGCGGCGCATCCCCGTACCTCGACCGCGAAGGAGCGTCCGAGCGCGTCTTCGGAGACAGCTTCCACCACCCGAAGATCGTCGGTATCGCCGGCTGAGATCACCGCGAAGAGCCCGCCGACCGTGCCAGGTCGGCGGGCTCTTCGTCTCAGTCCTCGTCGCTCCGGCCTGCGAGATCGGGGATGTCGTCAGTCACGGGCTCGCCCGCACCGCGGGCGATGGGCAGGCGTGTGCCCAGCACCTGGGCGACCACGTCCTGCGCGATCTTCGCGGCGGTGAGCCCGGCATCGCGCAGGATCTCCTCACGACCGGCGTGATCGATGAACTCGTCGGGGACCCCGAGCTCGTCCACCGCCGTATCGACCCCGGACTCGCGAAGCACCTGACGGACGCGCGTGCCGATGCCTCCGACGCGGATGCCGTCCTCGATCGTGATCACGAGCCGATGCGTCGCCGCGAGGTCGATCACCGAACGCTGCACGGGGATCGCCCACCGCGGGTCGATCACGGTCGAGCCGATCCCCTGCGCCCGCAGACGCTCGGCGACCTGCACGGCGACGTGTGCCATCGGGCCGATCCCGACCAGCAGCACATCCTGCTCGTCGATGCGGGCGAGCACGTCGACGCCGTCCGCGAGCCGTTCGAGAGCAGGCAGGTCCGGTGCCACCGCACCCTTGGGGAACCTGACCACGGTCGGCGCGTCCTCGACGGTCAGCGCTTCACGGAACTCTTCACGGAGGCGCTCCGCGTCTCGCGGCACCGCGATGCGGATGTGCGGAACGATCTGCAGCATCGCGAGATCCCAGATGCCGTGGTGGCTGGGCCCATCGGGGCCGGTCACCCCCGCCCGGTCCAGCACGAACGTCACACCCGCTCTGTGGAGTCCGACATCCATCAGCATCTGATCGAACGCCCGGTTCATGAAGGTCGCGTAGATGGCCACGACAGGGTGCAGCCCGCCGTAGGCGAGGCCGGCGGCCGAGGCGACGGCGTGCTGCTCGGCGATGCCGACGTCGTACACGCGATCGGGGAACCGCTGCGAGAACGGCAGCAGGCCGGTCGGCCGCAGCATGGCCGCGGTCATCGCGATGACGTCGTCGCGCTCGCCACCGACGTCGACCAGCTCGCGGGAGAACACATCGGTCCACGTGCCGCCGGCGCTGCCGATGGTCTCGCCGGTGATCGGATCGATCCTGCCGACCGCGTGGAACTGATCGGCTTCGTCTTCGACCGCGGGCCGGAACCCGCG
>NZ_DEPK01000234.1:0-11094 GCF_002358725.1 Microbacterium sp. UBA3394 | reverse complement strand
GCGGACGCCGACATCGACCAGGTCGTGATGGACGAGTTCCACTACTACGGCGATCCCGACCGCGGCTGGGCGTGGCAGATCCCGCTGCTGCTGCTCCCCCGCGCGCAGTTCCTTCTCATGTCGGCCACCCTCGGCGACGTCACCGACCTCGCCGCCGACCTGGAGCGGCGCACCGGGCGCCCGGTCGCGCGGGTGACCGGAGCCGTGCGGCCGGTGCCGCTGCACCACTCCTATGAGCGCGTCCCCGCCCACGAGCTCGTCACGAGGCTCCTCGACGAGCGCGAGGCCCCGATCTACATCGTGCACTTCTCGCAGGCGGCCGCGGTCGAGCGTGCGCAGGCGCTGTCGAGCGTCAAGGTCATCACGCGCGAGCAGCGGGATGCGATCGCCGACGCCATCGGAGGGTTCCGCTTCACGACGGGGTTCGGCAAGACCCTGTCGCGGCTCGTGCGCGCCGGCATCGGCGTGCACCACGCCGGCATGCTGCCGCGCTACCGACGCCTGGTCGAGACGCTCGCCCAGCGCGGACTGCTGCGCGTCATCTGCGGCACCGACACGCTCGGCGTCGGCATCAACGTGCCGATCCGCACCGTGGTCATCACCGCGCTGGCGAAGTTCGACGGCACCAAGATGCGTCAGCTCAGCGCGCGGGAGTTCCACCAGGTCGCCGGGCGCGCGGGGCGCGCGGGCTACGACCCCTACGGCAACGTCGTGGTGATGGCCCCCGACTGGGAGATCGAGAACGAGGCGGCGCTGCGCAAGGCCGGCGACGACCCCGCCAAGCGCAAGAAGATCGTGCGCAAGAAGGCGCCGACCGGGGTCGTCAACTGGGGCCTCGGGTCTTTCGAGAGACTGGTCGAAGCCGAGCCGGAGCCGCTCACCTCGCATTTGCAGCTGACGGCGGCGATGCTCATCAACGTGATCGGACGCGGCGGCGACGTGTTCGGGAACATCCGCTCGCTCGTCTTCGACAACCACGAGGCGCCGGCCCGTCGCTACGCTCTCGCGCGGCGCGCCCTCGCGATCTTCCGCACCCTCGTGGCGGCCGGCATCGTGCAGGTCGACCGCGAGGATGCCGCCGCACCGCGCATCCGGCTCACCGTCGATCTGCAGCCGAACTTCGCCCTCAACCAGCCCCTGTCGCCCTTCGCACTCGCCGCCATCGGCCTTCTCGACCCGGACGACGCACCGGGCGCGGCCGGCACGGGACACTACGCCCTCGACGTCGTGAGTGTCATCGAGGCGACGCTCGACGATCCGCGGGCGATCCTGTCGCAGCAGGAGTACAAGGCGCGCGGCGAGGCGGTCGGCGCGATGAAGGCCGAGGGGATCGAGTACGAGGAGCGCATGGAGCTGCTCGAGGAGGTCACCTACCCGAAGCCGCTCGCCGAGCTGCTGGGCGAGGCGTTCGAGACGTTCGCGTCGAGCCAGCCCTGGGTGCGCGATTTCGAGCTCGCCCCCAAGTCGGTCGTGCGCGACATGTTCGAGCGTGCGCTGTCGTTCGGCGAGTTCGTCTCGCTGTACCAGCTGGGCCGCAGCGAGGGTCTCGTGCTGCGCTACCTCAGCGACGCCTACCGGGCCATCACCCAGACGGTGCCGATGGATGCCCGCACCGACGCGCTGCTCGATGTCATCGAGTGGCTCGGCGAGCTCGTGCGACAGGTCGATTCGAGCCTCGTCGACGAGTGGGAGGCGCTGGTGAACCCCGCCGCCGATCCGGAGGCGCCCGTCGTGCCGCCCGCGCCCCCGTCGGTGCTGGATAACCGTCGCGCGTTCGTGGTGCTGGTGCGCAACGAGCTCTTCCGCCGCGTGCAGCTGGCGGCGCTGCAGCGCGACGACCATTTGGTCGAGCTCGATCCCGACGTCGGCTGGCCGGATGTGCTCGACCGCTACTTCGCCGAGCACGACGAGCTGCTCACCGGCGGCTCGGCGCGGTCGCCGCGCCTCGTGTCGATCGACGAGCAGCCCGCCGAGGGGGTGTGGCGCATCGAGCAGACCCTCGACGACCCCGCCGGCCACCACGACTGGCGCATCCGCGCCCACGTCGACCTCGCCGCCTCCGAGGAGGCGGGTTCGGCCGTGGTGATCGTCGACGAGGTGCTCCGCCTCTAGCCCCGTCCCGCCCCGTCCCGGCCCGCCCCGCCCCGCCCTCCCGCCCTCCCGCCCCCTCCCGTCTGGGCCTCGCCCCGTCCCGCCCCCCTCCCGTTTCGGTTCGACTGTCACCGGATGCCGGAATCAGCGCCGGTGGCGACATCCCGTGACAGGTGAATGCGACGTGTGCCCGCTCGCGGCCGGGTGAGCGCAGTGCCAGAGTGGACGAGTGACGACGTACCTGGCGTTCCTTCGCGCGGTGAACCTCGGCGCGACGCGGAAGTTTCCGAAGGATGCGCTGCGCGCCGCCGTCGAGTCGTGCGGCTTCGAAGAGGTCGCCACGCACGGCAACACCGGCAACGTGCGCTTCGCGTCGGGGATGCGCTCACGGCCGCGCATCGAGGTGCAGCTCGAGCGCGCCTTCCTGGCGGACCGGGGTTTCGAGGTGCCGACGATCGTCTTCACCGCCGCCGAATTCGCCGCGACCGCGGCCGAGGCGGCGAGGCTGTCGGCCGAGAACCCCGGGTTGGCGCGTCACTACGTCTACCTGCTCAAAGACGAGCTCGACACCGCTCAGCTCGAGGCCGTGGCCGCCGCGGCTTCCGACCGCGGCCGGATGGTGGTTCACGGCCGGGCCGCGCACGCCCTCCTCGAACCCGGGTACGAAGACGGCGTGGTGGATCCGCTCGGCGCGGCGAAGCATCTCGGCGTCGGCACCAACCGCAACGCGACGGTCATCGCGAAGCTCGCCGCCCTCTGGCCCGCCTAATCCGCGCACCCTCCGGCGCGCTCGGCGTTCACAACTCCTCACATCCAGCGCCGCGGTGCCGCGAATCGGAGGATTCGGCCGGTTGCCGACGCCTGGTTGAGGAGTTGTGAACGAGCGGGAGCGTGCACCCGCCCCGGCTGTCCACAGCCTCGGCGCACGTCGGATGCCGCGGCTACCCTGGTCGGGTGAGTGATCCGCAGGCCGACCCGTACGCCGCGTGGGATCCCGACGCCTTCGCCCCGCCACCCGACGACGAGTTCGCCCCGCCGCCGGAGGAGGAGTGGATGCCGCCGCCCGAGCCCGAGGCGACGGTCGCGGCATCCGCGCACCGGGACTTCACCGGCGCCGATCCCGCCGCGGTGCTGCACGAGGTCTACGGCTACGACGCGTTCCGCGGTGAACAGGGCGACATCGTCTCGCGCGTGATCGGCGGCGGCGACGCGGTCGTGCTGATGCCCACCGGTGGCGGAAAGAGCGTCTGCTACCAGGTGCCCGCGCTCGTGCGGCCGGGAACGGGCCTGGTCGTCTCGCCCCTCATCGCCCTCATGCACGACCAGGTGGATGCCCTCGTGGCCAACGGGGTGGCTGCGGCCTACCTGAACTCCACGCAGACCCCGGCCGAGCGGTCGGCCGTCGAGCAGGCGTATCTGCGGGGCGCCCTGGATCTCCTCTACATCGCCCCGGAGCGCCTGTCGCTGCCGCAGACGACGGCCTTCCTGCAGCGCGGCCGCCTCAGCGTGATCGCGGTCGACGAGGCGCACTGCGTCAGTCAGTGGGGCCATGACTTCCGCCCGGACTATCTGGCCCTCGGCGACCTCGACGAGCGCTTCCCGGGCGTTCCGCGCATCGCGCTGACGGCGACGGCCACCCCCGCGACCCACCGCGAGCTCACCGAGCGCCTGCGGCTTCCGCAGGCCCGCCATTTCGTCTCCAGCTTCGACCGGCCGAACATCCAGTACCGCATCGAGCCGAAGGTCGACCCGCGCCGCCAGCTCGTGACCTTCATCCGCTCCCAGCCGGAGGGGGCCGCGGGCATCGTCTACGCCCTCAGCCGCAAGTCGGTCGAGCAGACCGCGGCGTACCTCGCCGGCCAGGGGATCGACGCGCTGCCGTATCACGCCGGCCTCGACGCGTCGGTGCGGTCGGCCAATCAGTCGCGCTTCCTGCGCGAGGACGGCGTGGTCATGGTCGCGACGATCGCCTTCGGCATGGGCATCGACAAGCCCGATGTGAGGTTCGTCGCCCACATCGACCTCCCGAAGTCGGTCGAGGGCTACTACCAGGAGACCGGCCGCGCCGGCCGTGACGGCGACCCCGCGATCGTGTGGATGGCGTATGGGCTCGGCGACGTGGTGCAGCAGCGGCGCATGATCGACCAGTCGCCCGGCGACCGCACCTACCGCATGCGACTCGGACAGCATCTCGACGCGATGCTCGCGCTGTGCGAGACGGTCGGATGCCGCCGGCAGAATCTGCTCGGCTACTTCGGTCAGGAGTCGCAGCCGTGCGGCAACTGCGACACGTGCCTCACGCCCCCGGAGACCTGGGACGGACTGGTGGCGTCGCAGAAGTTCCTCTCGACCGTGGTGCGGCTGCAGCGCGAGCGCGGCCAGGCGTTCGGGGCGGGGCACCTCATCGACATCCTGCGCGGCGCGTCGACCGACCGCATCCGCCAGCAGGGGCACGACCGGCTCGCCACGTACGGCATCGGCGACGACCTCAGCGATCAGGACTGGCGCAGCGTCGTGCGCCAGCTGCTCGCGCGCGGCATCCTCGTGGCGCAGGGCGAGTACGGCACCCTCGCGCTGGGAGACCCGGCCGCCGCGGTGCTGCGCGGCGAGGCTCTGGTGCCGCTGCGGCGGGATGTGCTCGGTCGCGGCGGATCGGGCGGCGGGTCGCGGCGGCGCACCTCCGCTGCGTCCGACGCGCTCGCCGACGGCGACCGCGGCCTCTTCGAAGCGCTGCGGGCGTGGCGCGCGGGCGTGGCACGCGAGATCGGCAAGCCGGCCTACGTGGTGTTCAACGATGCGACGCTGCGAGCGCTCGCCGAGCACCGCCCGGTCAGCATGGCCGACCTCGACGGCATCACCGGCATCGGCGCGACCAAGCGCGACGCCTATGGCGAGGCCGTGCTCGAGGTCGTCGCCGCCGAGGGGTGACCGCGAATATCGAGTGATGTTCGGTTTATCCTGGTGAGACGACCCGCACGAAGGAGTGGTGACCGTGGCTGCCGAGACCGAACGCCCGTGGCTGAACGCCGACCTGCCCGTCGAGGAGCGCGTCGAGCTGCTCCTTTCGGCGATGACCGTGGCCGAGAAGGCAGGACTCTTCTTCCACACGATGATCGCCATCGGCGACCTCGACGAGGACAATCCCGCGTTCGGCCTGCCGGCACCGCGAGAGCTGGTGGCCGGGCGCCACATGTCCCACTTCAACCTGCTCGGCGCCGCGCCGACGGGACGGCAGATGGCCGAGTGGCACAACGCGCTCCAGGAACTCGCCGCGTCGACCCATCTCGGCATTCCGGTGACGCTGTCCACCGACCCGCGCCACTCCTTCAGCGACAACCCGGGTGCGGCGATCATGGCGGGGCCCTTCTCGCAGTGGCCCGAGACGATGGGGCTCGCCGCGATCGGCGACGAGGAGCTGGTCGAACGGTTCGCCGACATCGCGCGGCAGGAGTACACGGCCGTCGGCTTGCGTGTCGCCCTCCATCCGCAGGTCGACCTCGCGACCGAGCCGCGCTGGGCTCGACAGACCGCGACGTTCGGTGAGGACGCCGATCTCGCCGGCCGCATGGGCGCCGCCTACATCCGCGGCTTCCAGGGAGAGGCCTTGGGGGTCGGCTCCGTCTCGACGATGACCAAGCACTTCCCCGGCGGCGGACCGCAGAAGGACGGCGAGGATCCGCACTTCGCCTACGGCCGCGAGCAGGTCTACCCCGGCGGCATGTTCGAACACCACCTGAAGCCGTTCGAGGACGCCTTCCAGGCGGGCACGCGCCAGGTCATGCCGTACTACGGCATGCCGGTCGGCACGGAGCACGAGGAGGTCGGCTTCGGTTTTAACCGGTCGGTCATCACCGGCCTGCTCCGTGAGCGGTACGGCTTCGACGGCCTGGTGTGCACCGACTGGGGTCTCATCACCGACGCCGAGATCCTCGGCACCCCGTTCCCGGCTCGCGCGTGGGGCGTCGAGCACCTCACGCCGTCGGAGCGGATGATGAGGGTGCTGGATGCCGGGGTCGACCAGTTCGGCGGCGAGACGTGCACGGCGCTGCTCGTCGAGCTCGTCGCCGCGGGCGAGGTCGCCGAGGAGCGGCTGGATGTCTCCGCGCGCCGCATCCTGCGTGAGAAGTTCGAGCTCGGCCTGTTCGAGCAGCCCTTCGTCGACGTCGCCGCCGCAGACGAGATCGTCGGCCGGGCCGACTTCCGCGCGGCCGGGGAAGCCGCCCAGCGCGCGGCGATCACGCTGCTCGCCGACAGCGGTGTGCTGCCGCTGCCCACCGGCCGCCGCCTGTACGTCGAGGGCGTCGACCCGGAGATCGCCGCGCGCTACGGCACCGTGGTCGCCACGCCCGCCGAGGCCGACGTGGCGGTGCTTCGCCTCCACGCGCCGTTCGAGGAGCGCGGGTCGACCTTCGAGAACTTCTTCCACGCGGGCTCCCTCGCCTTCCCCGACGACGTCATCGCCCACGTCCGCGAGGTCGCGCAGGCGGTGCCGACGGTGGTGGATGTGCTCCTCGACCGCCCCGCGATCCTCACGCCGATCGTCGAGGATGTCGCCGCCCTCACCGCCAACTGGGGTGCGAGCGGCGCGGCGCTGTTCGACGTGCTGACGGGAGTCGCCGAGCCCCAGGGGCGACTGCCGTTCGATCTGCCGCGCTCGATGGCGGCCGTCGAACGCTCCCGCCCCGACGTGCCCTTCGACACCGTCGATCCCCTGTTCCGGTTCGGCCACGGACTCTCGATCGCGCTGGTCGTCGCGGCTGAGGGCTGACCGCCCGGGTCGCAGGATCGCGCAGGTGTGGGGCGCGCACAATCGTCACGGGTGACCTCGGGCGGTGTCGTTGTGTGGATGCTGCAAGGGGTTTGCCGCATGATTGTGGGACACCTACTGTCAATGGTGTCCGCATCCGATGCGGGCGCCACCCCTCCGACGCCGAAAGGTGATGTCATGGCAGACGTTGCTGTCCGTTCGTCCACGCCCGCAGAAGACAAACGCACACCCGAGGGCGGTGCGCCGACCGCGCCGCACACCGCGGACGAAGCCCACGAGGCACGGATCGACGTGCCGGCCGTCACCAACGCGCTGCTGGGAACGTGGCGCGAGACGCGCCGGGAGGTGCGCGAGCTGATCAAGCACCCGGTGTTCTGGCAGGAGCCGGGTCAGTCCATGGCGGAGCACCGAGCACGCGTGCTGGAGCAGCTGCACCTCCTCGTCGACAACGACGGCTCGCGACGGGCCTTCCCCACCGAGTACGGCGGCCTCGAAGACAACGGTGCGAACCTCGCCGGGTTCGAAGAGCTCGTGCTCGCCGACCCGAGCCTGCAGATCAAGTCCGGCGTGCAGTGGGGCCTGTTCGGCTCCGCGGTCTACCAGCTGGGCACCAAGAAGCACCACGACCTGTGGCTCCGCGACATCATCAGCCTCGATCTGCCCGGCGCGTTCGCGATGACCGAGACCGGCCACGGCTCCGACGTCGCCGCCATCGGCACCACCGCGACCTACGACCCCGAGACCAAGGAATTCGTCATCCACACGCCGTTCCGCGGGGCGTGGAAGGACTACCTCGGCAACGCCGCGCTGCACGGCAAGGCCGCCACCGTCTTCGCCCAGCTGATCACCGGCGGCGTGAACTACGGCGTGCACTGCTTCTTCGTTCCGCTGCGCGACGACGAGGGCGCGTTCCTCCCCGGCATCGGCGGAGAGGACGACGGCGTCAAGGGTGGGCTCAACGGCATCGACAACGGCCGGCTGCACTTCGACAACGTGCGCGTGCCGCGCGAGAACCTGCTCAATCGGTATGGCGACGTCGCGCCCGACGGCAGCTACACCTCCGACATCGACAGCCCCGGTCGTCGCTTCTTCACGATGCTCGGCGCCCTGGTCCAGGGCCGCGTGTCCCTCGACGGTGCCGCCACGACCGCGACCGCCCTGGCGCTGAACATCGCGATCACCTACGCCAACCAGCGGCGTCAGTTCGACTCCGGCGCCGGAACCGACGAGGTCGTGCTGCTCGATTACGCCAAGCACCAGCGCCGGCTGCTGCCGCGCCTGGCGCAGGTCTACGCCCAGTTCTTCTCGCACGACGAGCTGCTGAAGAAGTTCGACGGCGTCTTCTCGGGTCGCACCGACACCCCCGACGAGCGCGAAGACCTCGAGACGCTCGCCGCCGCCCTGAAGCCCCTGTCGACGTGGAACGCGCTGGACACCATCCAGGAGAGCCGGGAGGCGTGCGGCGGCCAGGGGTTCCTCGCCGAGAACCGCATGGTCGACCTGCACCACGACCTCGACGTCTACGTCACCTTCGAAGGTGACAACAACGTGCTCCTGCAGCTGGTCGGCAAGCGCCTGCTCGGCGATTTCGCCAAGCAGTTCAAGGGTGCGGATGCCGCCACGCTCGCCCGCTTCGCGGTCGGCCAGACCGCCGGCAAGGTGTTCCACGGCGCCGGACTCCGCCAGCTCGGACAGGCGGTCACCGACTTCGGCTCGACCGCCCGCTCGGTGGAGCTCGGGCTGCGGGGCGACCACCAGCAGGAGCTGCTCACCGACCGCGTGCAGCAGATGATCGCCGACATCGCCGGCCGACTGCGCCCGGCATCCAAGCTGCCGGCCGACGAGGCCGCGGCGCTGTTCAACGAGAACCAGTCGCAGCTGATCGAGGCTGCCCGCGCGCACGGCGAGCTGCTGCAGTGGGAGGCGTTCACCGACGCGGTCAACAAGACCGCCGATGCGGGCACGAAGCAGGTGCTCACGTGGCTTCGCGATCTCTTCGGACTGTCGCTGATCGAGCGCCACCTCGCGTGGTATCTCATCAACGGCCGCCTGTCCGCGCAGCGCGCGAGCGCCGTCTCGCGCTACATCGATCGGTTGAGCGCGCGCCTGCGTCCGCATGCGCAGGATCTCGTCGACGCGTTCGGGTTCGCCCCCGAGCACGTGCGCGCCCCGATCGCCTCGGGCGCCGAGCAGGAGCGACAGGATGCCGCCGCCGCCCACTTCGCCGCCGAGCGCGCATCCGGCACCGCCCCCGTGTCCGAGAAGTCGCTGCAGAAGAAGAACAAGAAGTAGCCCGGCACTGTCGCACCCCGAGGCGATACTGGTGGCGTGGCGGAGAGTGTGCGTACCGGTGAAGACGGCGTCGTGCGGTGCGGGTGGATCGGCGACGATCCCGAGTACCAGCGCTATCACGACGAGGAGTGGGGCCGGCCGCTGCGCGGCGACCGGCCGCTCTTCGAGAAGATGAGCCTGGAGGGGTTCCAGGCGGGCCTGTCGTGGATCACCATCCTGCGCAAGCGGCCGCGCTTCCGCGAGGTCTTCGCCGGCTTCGACCCGGTGGCGGTGGCGGCGTTCGACGGCGACGACGTGGAACGCCTGATGGCCGACCCCGGCATCATCCGGAACCGCGCGAAGATCCTCGCGACGATCTCGAACGCGGCGATCGTCCGCGACATGGCCGAGGGAGAGCTCGATTCCCTGATGTGGTCGTTCGCGCCGCCTCCGCGTCCTCGCCCGCGGACCTTCGACGAGGTGCCGGCGACCACGCCGGCGTCCGACGCGCTCAGCCGTGAGCTGCGGCGCCGGGGCTTCCGCTTCGTCGGCCCGACCACGATGTACGCGCTGATGCAGTCGGCCGGCATGGTCGACGACCACGTCGAGGGATGCTTCCTGGCGGCGTGATCCGCGACGCGCCGTGTCGGCCACATGCGCCACACTGAGGGGGTACCGGGAGGAGCCCGCATGTCCGAGGTCGACGCCACACCGCACATCGCCGACTCCCACGACGTGATCCGCGTCGTCGGAGCGCGGGAGAACAACCTCAAGAACGTCTCGGTCGAGATCCCCAAGCGACGTCTGACGGTGTTCACCGGCGTGAGCGGCTCGGGCAAGTCCTCCCTGGTCTTCGCGACGATCGCGAACGAGTCGCAGCGACTCATCAACGAGACCTACCCGACGTTCGTCCAGCAGTTCATGGGACAGCTCAGTCGCCCCGAGGTCGACGCGCTCGAGAACGTCAGCCCCGCGATCATCGTCGACCAGGAGCGCATGGGGTCGAACTCCCGGTCGACCGTCGGCACGGCCACCGACGTGCACGCGATGCTCCGTCTGCTGTTCAGCCGTCTCGGCACCCCGCACGTCGGCTCGCCGCAGGCGTTCTCCTTCAACGTCCCTTCGGTCTCCGGCGCGGGGGCGGTCACCGTGCAGGTCGGCAAGGACAAGGGCAAGAAGGAACGCCGCTCGTTCGAGATCACCGGCGGGATGTGCCCGGACTGCGAGGGGCTGGGTGAGGTCAGCGACATCGACCTCGACGAACTGTTCGACCGCACCAAGTCCCTGCAGGACGGCGCGATCACCGTTCCCGGATACACCGTCGACGGATGGATGGTGAAGGCCTTCACCGAGTCCGGCTTCGTCGACCCGGCCACGCCCATCCAGGACTACACCGAGACCGAACGGCACGACTTCCTCTACAAGGAGCCGACGAAGGTCAAGGTCGGCGGCATCAACCTCACCTACGAGGGGCTCGTGCCCAAGATCACCAAGTCGATGCTGCAGAAGGACCGCGATGCGCTGCAGCCGCACGTGCGCGCGTTCGTCGAGCGCGCCGTGAAGTTCAGCGCCTGCGCGGCCTGCGGCGGCACCCGTCTGAACGAGGGGGCGCGGTCGTCACGGATCGGCGACGTCAACATCGCCGAGGCGGCGGCGATGCAGATCACCGACCTCGCCGCCTGGCTGCGGACGATCGACGATCCCGCCGTCGCGCCGCTGCTGTCCTCGCTGCGTCAGACGGTCGACTCGTTCGTCGACATCGGCCTCGGCTACCTCTCGCTCGACCGGTCGTCGGGAACGCTGTCGGGCGGGGAGGCGCAGCGCACGAAGATGATCCGTCACCTCGGCTCGTCGCTCACCGACATCACCTACGTGTTCGACGAGCCGACGGCCGGACTGCACCCGCACGACATCGCCCGCACGAACCGGCTGCTGCGTCAGCTGCGCGACAAGGGGAACACCGT
>NZ_DEPK01000169.1:5862-8199 GCF_002358725.1 Microbacterium sp. UBA3394 | reverse complement strand
CGACGCCACGCGTCGACCCGGCCGAGGTGAAGGGGCTGGGTCAGGGTGTGGGAACAGTGCAGCCGGGGCCGGAGGTAGCGGTGGTCCCGTCCCCGTTATCCGCGGTTACGCAGTAGTTACTGAGGGTCGCGTCAGCGGCTGCGGTGGGCGCGGTGAGTGAAACGGTCATCCCTTCCGCGACGAAGCTGTCGAGATCCGGAACTTCTCCCTCAGCCAGTTGTGCCGCGACCTGAGACGCGCCGTTTGCAGCTGCCGTTTCGACGGCGCTTTCCTCAGCCTGTTCCTGCAGCCCCATGAAGACGGGGACGGCGATGGCGGCGAGGACGCCGAGAATCACGACGACGACGATCAGTTCGATGAGCGAGAAGCCGGCGTCGCCGTTCTCCTTGCGACGCCGCAGGGCGGCGATGTAAGTGGTCATGCGAGTCTCCCTTAGCGGTGTCGAGGGTGCGGGAGGTCCCCGCGGCATCCACTGTCCCCAGCGCACCTCAGGTCTCCAATGCCCCGACGTCAGGCGTTCCTCAGGTTTCCTTCAGCACCGAAACTTGAGCCGATGCATATCAACTTCATTTGACACCGCGAACCGTGCGGTCTACGCTTGAGTCGTCTCGGCTCAGGTCCCTGAGTCGACCCGTGACTTTCGGCAACGACCCGGGCCGCGCATCCGCTTCGGCCCCACCAAGAAGGAGAAGACATGCCCCGTGCTGTTGGAATCGACCTCGGTACGACGAACTCCGTCGTCAGCGTGCTGGAGGGCGGCGAGCCCAAGGTGATCGCGAACGCCGAGGGCTTCCGCACCACCCCCTCGGTGGTCGCCTACACCAAGGACGGCGAGGTGCTCGTCGGCGAGACCGCCAAGCGCCAGGCCGTCACCAACGTCGACCGCACCGTCTCGAGCGTCAAGCGCCACATGGGCACCGACTGGGGCTTCGACGTCGACGGCAAGAAGTGGACGCCGCAGGAGATCTCCGCGCGCATCCTCATGAAGCTCAAGCGCGACGCCGAGGAGTACCTCGGTGACACGGTGACCGACGCGGTCATCACGGTCCCTGCGTACTTCAACGACGCCGAGCGTCAGGCCACGAAGGAGGCCGGCGAGATCGCGGGCCTGAACGTGCTCCGCATCATCAACGAGCCGACCGCGGCCGCGCTCGCCTACGGCCTCGACAAGGGCCAGGAGGACGAGCTCATCCTCGTCTTCGACCTCGGTGGCGGAACCTTCGACGTCTCGCTGCTCGAGGTGGGCAAGGACGACGACTTCTCGACCATCCAGGTGCGCGCCACCTCGGGTGACAACCGCCTCGGTGGCGACGACTGGGACCAGCGCGTCGTGGACTACCTGATCAAGCAGTTCAAGGAGACCACCGGCGTCGACGTCTCGGGCGACAAGATCGCGCTGCAGCGCCTCAAGGAGGCCGCGGAGCAGGCGAAGAAGGAGCTCTCCAGCTCGTCGTCGACCTCGATCAACCTGCCCTACCTGTCGCTGACCGAGTCGGGCCCGGTGTCGCTGTCGGAGACGCTGTCGCGCGCCAAGTTCGAAGACCTCACCAAGGACCTCCTGGACCGCACCAAGAAGCCGTTCGAAGACGTCATCCGCGAAGCCGGCATCAAGGTCGCCGACATCGCCCACGTCGTGCTCGTCGGTGGCTCGACCCGCATGCCCGCGGTCGCCGAGCTGGTGAAGAAGGAGACGGGCAAGGACGCCAACAAGGGCGTCAACCCGGATGAGGTCGTCGCCGTCGGCGCCGCCCTGCAGGCCGGTGTCCTGAAGGGCGAGCGCAAGGACGTGCTGCTCATCGACGTCACCCCGCTGAGCCTCGGCATCGAGACCAAGGGCGGCATCATGACCAAGCTCATCGAGCGCAACACCGCCATCCCCACCAAGCGGAGCGAGACCTTCACGACCGCCGACGACAACCAGCCGTCGGTCGCGATCCAGGTCTTCCAGGGCGAGCGCGAGTTCACCCGCGACAACAAGCCGCTGGGCACCTTCGAGCTCACCGGCATCGCGCCGGCCCCGCGCGGCATCCCGCAGGTCGAGGTCACCTTCGACATCGACGCCAACGGCATCGTGCACGTGTCCGCGAAGGACAAGGGCACCGGCACCGAGCAGTCCATGACCATCACGGGCGGCTCGTCGCTGCCCAAGGAGGACATCGACCGCATGGTGCGCGAGGCCGAGGAGCACGCCGCCGACGACAAGAAGCGCCGTGAGGCCGCCGAGGTGCGAAACCAGGCCGAGACCACGTCGTACTCGGTCGAGAAGCTCATCTCCGACAACGCCGACAAGCTGCCCGAAGAGGTCAAGACCGAGGTGCAGGCCGACGTCGACGCCCT
>NZ_DEPK01000169.1:4560-5487 GCF_002358725.1 Microbacterium sp. UBA3394 | reverse complement strand
AAGCTGAACCAGAGCCAGCAGAAGCTCGGCGAGGCGATCTACCAGTCGTCGCAGAACGAGCAGGCCGCCCCCGGCGCCGGCGCGTCGGAGGAGCAGGCATCGACGGAGTCCGATGAGGATGTCGTCGACGCCGAGGTCGTCGACGAGGACGAGGACAGCTCGGAGGAGAAGAAGTAACCATGCCCAAGGACTTCGAACCGGGACCCGACGAGGTCCCCGAGAACGAGGTCCCCGGCGACGAGGGGTCGGAGGCTCAGGCCTCCGACCCTCAGCCGGAGGATCCGGCCCTGACCGTCGACGACATCCTCGGTGCGGAGCAATCCGAAGACGCCGCCGGTGCCGACGCGGAGGACCAGGTGCTCGCCGACCTCGAGTCGCAGCTGCTGGGAGACCTCAAGCGCCTGCAGGCCGAGTACGCCAACTACCGCCGCCGCACCGAAGAGCAGCGCGAGGTCGAGATCGAGCGCGCCAAGGGCTCGGTCGCCAAGGGACTGCTGCCGGTGATCGACGACCTCGACCGCGCTGAGAAGCACGGCGACCTCAACGAGGGGACGCCCTTCGCCGCGATCGCCGAGAAGCTGCGCGGCGTCGTCGAGCGCATGGGCATCGAGCCCTACGGCGCCGCCGGCGAGGCGTTCGACCCCCAGCACCACGAGGCGATCTTCCAGGCACCCACCCCCGGCACCGAGACCCCGACGATCCTCGAGGTCGTCGAGGTCGGATACCGCCTGGGCTCTGTCGAGCTGCGTCCGGCCAAGGTCGTCGTCGCCGTTCCGGCGGAGTAGGAGGACACGTGGCGAGTCAGGACTGGTTCGACAAGGACTTCTACAAGGTCCTCGGTGTCTCCAAGGAGGTCAGCGCCGCCGACCTCAAGAAGACCTACCGAAAGCTCGCGCGCACCTACCACCCCGATTCCAACCCGGGGGA
>NZ_DEPK01000169.1:3319-4157 GCF_002358725.1 Microbacterium sp. UBA3394 | reverse complement strand
AGGAGTACGACCAGATCCGGGCCATGGGCTCGGGCGCGCGCTTCACGGCCGGCGGAGCCGGACAGGGTGGGGGCTTCGAGGACGTCTTCTCGAGATTCGGGCAGGGTCGCGGGGGCGGCGGGTACAGCAGCGCCGACTTCGACGACATCTTCTCGATGTTCAACCAGCAGCAGGGCGGACGCGGCACCGGCTTCGGCTCCGGTCGGTTCGGGCAGCCCTCCGGTGGGTTCCAGGGATTCGGCGGTCCGTCGCGCGGGGCGGATGTCACCGCGCGCACGACCATCGACTTCGTCACCGCCACCAAGGGCGAGACCATCACCCTGCAGGGCGAAGACGGCAAGCCGTTCAAGGTGAAGATCCCCGCCGGTGTGCGCGACGGGCAGAAGATCCGCCTGCGCGGCCGCGGTCGCCCCTCGCCGGACGGCGGGGAATCGGGCGACATCGTCGTGCAGGTGACCGTGCGGCCGCATCCGGTGTTCACCCGAGACGGGCTGAACCTGCGCGTGACCGTGCCGGTGACCTTCACCGAGGCCACCCTCGGCGCCACGATCGAGGTGCCGACCCTCGGCGGAGACCCGGTGCGACTGCGGGTCGCGGCGGGCACCCCGTCGGGGCGCGTGCTGCGGGTCAAGGGCCGTGGCGTGCAGACGCAGAAGGGCACCGGCGACCTCCTGGCGGAGGTGCAGGTGGCGGTGCCGTCGCACCTGGACGACGCGGCGCGTGAGGCGCTCGCGGCGTATCAGGCGCTGGAGCCGAAGGAGAACCCGCGCGCGGACCTCATGGCGAAGGCACGCACGTAGCGTTTCGTCTCGCTCCGCTCGCTCAACGACCGGTGGGG
>NZ_DEPK01000169.1:0-2988 GCF_002358725.1 Microbacterium sp. UBA3394 | reverse complement strand
GCCGCGGAGTACCTTGGGATCAACCTTTCCCGGTCGTTGAGCGACGAGCGGAGCGAGGAGACGAAACGGAACGAGGTGAGCACATGGTGGACCCCGACGAGATCGACGAGGACGCACCGATCCTCGCCATCGCCGGCGCCGCGGAGCTGGCGGGGATGCATCCGCAGACCCTGCGCCAGTACGACCGTCTCGGCCTCGTCGTGCCCGCGCGCACCCAGGGCGGGTCGCGCCGGTACTCGCTGCGGCACGTCGCCCAGCTGCGAGAGGTCGCGCGCATGTCGGCGGAGGGCATGAGCCTGCCGGCCATCGCGCGCATCCTCGAACTGGAGAACCGGGTGCGCGAGCTGCACCTGCGCGTGCGCGACCTCGAAGACCGCATGAAGAGCGAGCTCGAGCGACGCCCCGGTGCGCGCGTGTTCGCGGCGGGCGCGACCGGCTCGGTCATCTCGCTGCGCCACGGCACCCGCGTGCGTCGCGCCACCGAGGTCGTGCTGTGGCGTCCGCACCGCGCCCTGCCGCCTGCCGACGACGACACCGACGCCTGATCTCCCGCGCGGCGCGTCGCCTCGCTAGGGTGTGGCTCGTGAACGCGCCCACACCGGCACCGACCCGACGATCCGAGAAGCTGCGTGCCGCGGCACAGCAGGAGTTCGACGGCGCGACCGAACGGTCGCTGGAATCCCTCTCGCTGAGCGCCGGCGTCGTCGCCTTCATCGTCGTCGCGCTCGTGACCCTGCCGGTGTTCCGTCTCGAGGCGGCGCCGATCGCGGGGCCGGATTCCATCGGGCAGTTCGTCGCGGTCGCCTCGGCCACGGTCGCACTCGTCGTCTTCGGTGCCGGGCGCTATCTGGTGCGCCGAGCTCGGCGCGGCGCGCCGCTGCGCGTGCTCGACCACCTCGACATCGCCGCGCTCGCGCTCGCACACGCGATCATCGCGCTGCTGTCGTGGACGCTGGTGGCGAGCATCATGGAGCGCAGCTTCATCGGCGCCGAGGTCTACCCGTTGCCGCTCATCGCCCTCGGCGGTGCGACGGCGTTCGTCACCGCCTACGCGGTGTTCGCCTCGGCGACGCAGATGGACCTGCCGCTGCTGGCGATCGTCCTCGCGGGCTTCCTCGTCGAGGGGGTCGTCACCGCGATGCTGACCGCGAGCGATCCGCAGTGGTGGAAGCTCAACCTCAGTGCGCTCGGGATGACCGACGACCTGTCGGCGTTCGCGTTCAACATCACGCTCATCATCGCCGGCTTCATCGTGACCACCCTCGCCCGCTACGTCACGATCGGCATCCCGACGCCGCACCCGCACGGCGCGCGGAACGTGCGGATCTCGCTCATCGTCGTCGGGGTCTTCCTCGCGGGCGTCGGGGTCTTCCCCGTCGACGAGTTCTTCCTGCTGCACACCGGTGTCGCTTCCGGGATGGCGGTGGCCTTCGGCGTGCTGGTGATCGCGCTGAAGTGGTGGGTGCCCGGGATCGCGCGCGCCTTCCTCTCCCTCGGCTGGCTGTTCGTGGGCGTCATCGTGGTGCTGGCGGTCATGTTCGCGACCGGTGCGTACACGCTGACGGCCGTGGAGCTGGTCGCCGGGGTGCTCGTCTTCGCGTGGATCATCCTGTTCATCCGGAACGCCGCCGCCCTCCAAGCCGACGCGACACCCTGACCCGCCGCCCGCGGGCCCTGCGTGCACGCGGGCGGCGAGGCTGCGCGGCGGAGCGCCGCAGCGCTCGTAGGCTCGAACGCATGACGTTGGACCGGTGGCAGCAGATCACGAACTGGCCGCTGATCATCGCCTCGCTCGCCTTCATCGTCGCGTACTCGTGGCAGGTGATCGCCGACCTCGAGGGCGGCGAGTTCTCCCTCGCCCGGGCGATCATGTTCGCCACCTGGGTCGTGTTCGCGATCGACTACGTCGTGCAGCTCTCCCTCGCCAAGCCGAAGGGCCGCTGGTTCCGCACGCACCTGTTCGACCTGTGCGTCGTGGTGATCCCCGCCCTCCGCCCGCTGCGCCTGCTGAAAGCGCTCACCGTCATCCACGTGCTGCAGCGCACCGCCGGTGCGGCCCTCCGCGCACGCATCGCCGTCTACGGCGCGGGCGCCGCCCTCACCCTCATCTGGGTCGCCGCCCTCACGGTGCTCGAAGCCGAGCGCGACGCCCCGAACGCGAACATCACCTCGTTCGGCGACGCCCTGTGGTGGGCGTTCGTCACGATCACCACCGTCGGCTACGGCGACTACACGCCGGTCACCGCGTGGGGTCGCGTCATCGCGGTGCTGCTCATGACCGGCGGCATCGCCGTCGTCGGTGTCGTCTCGGCCACCTTCGCGTCGTGGGTGCTCGAGCGGGCCGCCGCCGGTGCGGATGACGCGGGCGAAGCCGCCACGCGCGGGCAGGTGCGCGCGCTCGCCGCCCAGATCGACGACCTCGGCGCCCGCCTCGGCCGGCCGGGCGACGGCGCCGCATCCACCGACCGCCCGCCGAGCGCCTAGCCTGGCATCGTGAAGCGTCCCGCCCCCGCACCCGCCGCCCCCGCGCCTCCGGCGCTGTCGCCGTCGCTGCGGATCGTGATCGGACTCGCCGCGTCGGTGATCGTGCTCGTGGGGCTCTCGATCGGCCGCGACGTCGTCGGGCCGCTCGTGCTCGGCGCGGTCATCGTGATCATCTGCCAGCCGCTCGGCACGGCGCTGCGACGCAGGGGGTGGCCGCGATGGGCGGCCACCACCGCCGTGATCGTGCTCGGCTACCTCATCCTCGCGGTGCTCGCCGTCATGCTCGCCTTCGCCGGCGTGCAGTTCGGGCGGCTCGTGCAGGACTTCGCCGCCGATCTGCAGCGGACCGCCCTCGCCGTCGTGGAGTGGCTCCGCGGCCTCGGCCTCGACGATCAGATCGCCGCCGCCACCGCGTCGCTGCTCTCGCCGTCGACCCTGCTGACGATCGCGTCGTCGGTCGGGGGCAGCGTGCTCGGCGTGCTCACGGCGTTCTTCTTCGTGCTG
>NZ_DEPK01000005.1:0-5719 GCF_002358725.1 Microbacterium sp. UBA3394 | reverse complement strand
TCGTCAGGCCTGGCCGCGACGCTCCCGCAGCTGGGTCAGCGCCTCGTCGAGAAGCTGCGCCGCCTCATCGTCGGAGCGACGTTCCTTGACGTACGCAAGATGGGTCTTGTAGGGCTCGGTCTTCGCGACGGCGGGCGGGTTCTCCTTGTCGCGCCCCGCCGGAAGGCCCGAGTGCGGCGAGTCGATCACGTCGGGGATCTCGGCCGGATCGATGTCCGCGACGAAGTAGCGCACCGTCTCGTTCCCCAGCGCATCCCAGTACGAGATCGCGACGCGGTCGGCGTGGTAGCCGTGATCCTGTTCGCCCATGGGGCCGGCACCGACGCGCGTGCCGCGGATGGCGTTTCCTCCCGTAGCCATCAGAAAGCCTGGAATTTCGTGATGAGGCCGAGGGCCACGATCGACACGAACCACGCCAGCGCAAGGATCACGGTGAACCGGTTGAGGTTGCGCTCCGCGAGACCCGACGAGCCCAGGGCGGAGGTCATGCCGCCGCCGAACATGTCGGACAGGCCGCCGCCACGCCCTTTGTGGAGAAGAATGAGGAGGGTGAGCAGGAGACTGGTCACACCCAGCAGCACCTGCAGCACGAACTCGAGGATCTGCACTGGTTCCATACACCTTTCGTCGACCGCGTCGGATCGCACAAGCGTTCAGTATACGCAAGCGATACCCCGACCGCCGATGAGAGGCGGCCGGGGTGTGTCGCTCACACGCCGACGTGCTTCTGGTAGCGGATGATCGAGGAGAACTCGTCGACCAGAAGACTCGCACCGCCGACGAGCGCACCGTCGATATCGGCCTGTCGCATGAAGCCGGCGATGTTCGCCGCCTTGACGGAGCCGCCGTAGAGCACGCGCGTGCGAGCGGCAGCGTCTGCGCCCAGCTCGGACGCGATGACCTCCCGCAGCTTCGCGCAGACATCCTGCGCCTGCTCGGCCGTGGCGGCCTGACCCGATCCGATCGCCCACACCGGTTCGTAGGCGACGACGATGTCGGCGGTCGCCGGCACATCGTGCAGCGCCGCCTTCAGCTGAGCGACCGGAACGGCGCTGGCGCCGTGCTTCTCGAGGTCCTCCGCCGTTTCACCGACACAGATCACCGGCACGAGCTCGTGCTTCAGCGCCGCCTGCACCTTGGCCGCTACGACCTCATCCGACTCCGCGTGGTATTCACGACGCTCGGAGTGTCCGATGATCACGTATCCGCAGTCGAGCTTGCTCAAGAACGCGCCCGAGATCTCGCCGGTGTAGGCACCGGAGTCCTTGACCGAGAGATCCTGCGCGCCGAGCGCGAAGGGGATCTTGTCCGCGTCGAGCAGCGTCTGCACCGTCCGGAGGTCGGTGAACGGCGGGAAGAGGGCGACCTCGACGCTGCCGTCCTCGTGCTTGGCGTCTTTGAGCGTCCAGTGCAGCTTCTGCACGAACGCCACCGCCTGCAGGTGGTCGAGGTTCATCTTCCAGTTACCGGCGATGAGCGGGGTGCGCGCATCGGAGGTGTTCACTGCTGCCATCCGAGGACCTCCAGTCCGGGGAGCTTCTTTCCTTCGAGGAACTCGAGGCTCGCGCCACCACCGGTCGAGATGTGACCGAAGTCGGTGTCAGCGAAGCCGAGCTGTCGCACGGCGGCCGCGGAATCGCCGCCGCCGACGACGCCGAGACCGTCGACCTCCGACAACGCGCGAGCGACGGCCCGCGTGCCCGACTCGAATGCCGGCATCTCGAACACGCCCATGGGCCCGTTCCAGAAGACGGTGCGGCTGTCACGGATGCGCGCCGCGAACTCGTCGGCCGTACGGGGTCCGATGTCCAGTCCCAATCCGGACGCACCGAAGGCGGTCGCTTCGAGCGCGTCTGCCGGAGCGACCTCGTGATCGGCATCCGCTGCGAAGGCCGACGCGACGACCGCGTCGACGGGCAGGACGATCTCGACGCCGCGATCTTCGGCGGAGGCGATGTATCCCTTGACGGTCTCGAGCTGGTCCTCCTCGAGGAGGCTCGAGCCGACCTTGTGTCCCTTGGCCGCCAGGAACGTGAACATCATGCCACCGCCGATCAGAAGCCGATCGACGCGGGGCAGCAGGTGTTCGATCACACCGAGCTTGTCGCTGACCTTGGACCCGCCGAGCACCACGGTGTAGGGCCGTTCGGGCGTCTCGGTGAGTCGATCGAGCACCTCGAGCTCTTTGGCGATGAGGAGACCGGCAGCGGAGGGCAGCAGTTCCGCGAGGTCGTAGACACTCGCCTGCTTGCGGTGCACGACGCCGAAGCCGTCGGACACGAGCGCATCCCCGAGCTCTGCGAGCTGGCCAGCGAATGCGCGGCGCTCGGATTCGTCCTTGGCGGTCTCACCCGCGTTGAAGCGCAGGTTCTCGATCACGGCGATGTCGCCGTCTTCGAGGGAGGAGACCGCATCATGAGCCGACTCGCCGACGGTGTCGCGTGCGAAGGCGACGGGCTTGCCGAGCAGCTCGGACAGGCGCTGCGCGACGGGCGCGAGGCTGTAGGCGGCGTTCGGCTCGCCACCGGGGCGGCCCAGGTGCGAGCACACCACGAGGCGTGCTCCCTGGTTGATGAGAGCGTTGAGCGTCGGCAGGGATGCTCGCACACGACCATCGTCCGTGATGACCCCGTCCCGCAGCGGGACGTTCAGGTCACAACGGACGATGACGCGCTTGCCTGCGAGCGAACCCAGGTTGTCGAGGGTGCGCAGTGCCATGGCGTGGATCAGAGCTTCGAGGCGACGAGCTCGGTGAGGTCGACCAGACGGTTCGAGTAGCCCCACTCGTTGTCGTACCACGACGACACCTTGACGAGGTTTCCGCTGACGTTGGTCAGGCCGGCATCGAAGATCGACGAGTGCGGGTCGTGGACGATGTCGGTCGAGACGATCGGGTCGGCGTTGTAGGCCAGGTAGCCGGCGAGCTCGCCCTCGGCCGCCGCCTTCTCGTACGCGGCGTTGATGGTCTCCTTGGTGAGTCCCTCGGTCGGCGTGATCAGCGTGAGGTCGACGATCGAGCCGGTGGGGATCGGCACCCGGTAGGAGGAGCCGCTCAGCTTGCCGTTGAGCTCGGGCAGCACCAGGCCGATGGCCTTTGCCGCGCCGGTCGACGCGGGAACGATGTTCAGGGCAGCCGCACGAGCGCGGTGCAGGTCGCCGTGCGGGCCGTCCTGCAGGTTCTGGTCTGCCGTGTAGGCGTGCGCGGTCATCATGAAGCCGCGCTCGATGCCGAAGTTGTCGTTGAAGACCTTGGCCAGCGGCGCCAGGCAGTTCGTGGTGCACGACGCGTTGGAGATGACGTGCATGGTCGCCGGGTCGTACTCGGCGTCGTTGACGCCCATGACGAAGGTGCCGTCGACGTCGGTGCCGGGTGCGGAGATGAGCACCTTCTTGGCGCCCCCCTGGATGTGCTTCGAGGCGTCGGCCGCCTTCGTGAAGCGTCCGGTCGACTCGATGACGATGTCAACGCCCAGGTCGCCCCAGGGCAGGTTGGCGGGGTCGCGCTCTTCGAAAACCTTGATGCTCTTGCCGCCGACGGTGATGGAGTCGCCGTCGAAGGACACGTCCTCGGCGAGGCGGCCGCCGACGGAGTCGTACTTGAGGAGGTGGGCGAGGGTCTTGTTGTCGGTGAGGTCGTTCACCGCGACGATCTCGAGGTCCGCACCCTGCTCGAGGGCGGCGCGGAGAAAGTTGCGTCCAATGCGGCCGAAGCCGTTGATACCGATCTTGACAGTCACGGAGTTGCTCCTGAGGTGTCGTGCGCGGGTGCGCGATTGTTGCGATTCAGTCGGACAGCGGCGTCCCGGCGAGCGTTCCCGCCGGGACGCCCGCGCTCGCTATGACAGTACCAGCAGGCCCGAGGTCTTCTCACGGGCGGCGTCGAAGCGCTGCGCGACGTTCTGCCAGTTCGCGATGTTCCAGACCGCCTTGACGTAGTCGGCCTTCACGTTGAGGTAGTCGAGGTAGAACGCGTGCTCCCACATGTCCAGCTGGAAGATCGGCACGGTGCCCATCGCCGTGTTCGCCTGCTGGTCGAACAGCTGCTGGATGATGAGCTGCTCGCCGATCGGGTCCCAGCTGAGGACCGCCCATCCGGAACCCTGGATGCCGGTGGCCGCCGCGGTGAAGTGCGCCTGGAACTTCTCGAATCCGCCGAAGAACTCGTCGATCGCGGCGGCGAGCTCGTTCCCCTCCGGACGTCCGCCGCCCTCGGGCGAGAGGTTCGTCCAGAAGATGGAGTGGTTCACGTGGCCGCCGAGGTTGAACGCGAGGTCCTTCTCGAGCTTGTTGACGTTCGCGAGACTGCCCGTCTCGCGGGCCTCCGCGAGCTGCTCGAGCGCCGTGTTGGCACCCGTCACGTAGGTCTGGTGATGCTTGTCGTGGTGCAGCTGCATGATCTTGCCGCTGATGTGCGGCTCGAGTGCCGCGTAGTCGTAGGGGAGGTCGGGCAAGGTGTACGTCGCCATATTCTCTGCTTCCTAGTCGGCGTCGCGCCGAGAGCCCCGGCGCGGCGAGGGTGACCTTCTCATCCTATCGACGGTGAGCAGGGTGGTGAGGGGGTTGCTTCCCCCGCCGAGCGTGTTCTACAAGCCCGAGGCCTCAGTCTTCGACGCCGATGGGGACCGCCGACTCGGTGCCAGGAACTCCGTCGACCTCGGCCTTCTTGTCGGCCATCGCCAGGAGCCGACGGATGCGTCCGGCGACGGCGTCCTTGGTCATCGGCGGGTCGGCGTGGTGACCCAGCTCGTCGAGGCTGGCGTCACGGTGGGCGAGCCGGAGCTCTCCGGCCTGTTTGAGATGGTCGGGTACCCCGTCACCGAGGATCTCCAGCGCACGCTCGACGCGTGCGCACGCGGCGACCGCCGCCTGAGCGGATCGACGCAGGTTGGCATCGTCGAAGTTGACGAGGCGGTTCACTCCAGCGCGGACTTCGCGGCGCTGCCTCATCTGATCCCAGTCGGCGGCGGCCTTCGATGCTCCCATCTGCGCGAGGGTGAGCCGGATCGCCTCCCCCTCCCGGACGACGACCCGCGGGATGCCGCGGACTTCCCGCGCCTTCGCGGGGATGCTCAGCCGATGGGCGGCCCCGACGAGGGCCATCGCGGCCTCGGAGGACGGGCAAGCGACTTCGAGCGAGGCGGATCGACCGGGCTCGCTGAGCGACCCCGATGCGAGGAAAGCGCCGCGCCAGACGGCCGCGAGATCTTCCCGTGAGCCGGTGGTGAGCTTGTTGGGCAGGCCACGCACCGGTCGACGCCGCTGATCCAGAAGGCCGGTCTGCCGCGCGAGCGTCTCACCGCCGTCGATGACGCGCACGGCGACGTGGCCGCCGGCACGACCCGCCGAACTCTGCACGTGCGCGAGCTCGGGTCGCACGCCGTAGAGCTCCACCAACTCCCGCGCGACCCGTCGGGCGAGGACATCGGAATCGAGCTCGGCCTCGACCGCGACGCGGTTGGCGATCGAGTGGAGCCCTCCCGAGAAACGGAGCAGTGACGTCAGCTCGGCCACGCGGGCCGTCGGTCGCGGGTCTCGTACGGCGACGAGTTCGGCCTTCACGTCGGCAGTCAGCGACACGTGTCTCCTCGGTCTTTCTGGGGTGGAACGATCCTCCAGCCTACTCGCGACCGAGGTCGCGATGGGTCAGGCGAACGGCCACTCCGGGCGTGCCCGACAGCCGTGAGGCCAGTTCCCGGGCCGTGGCCACCGACCGGTGCTT
>NZ_DEPK01000038.1:0-5937 GCF_002358725.1 Microbacterium sp. UBA3394 | reverse complement strand
TCGAACACGCGCATCCGGATGCGGCCGACACCGTCGTGGACGAGAGGGTCTTCGGGCACGACGAACTCGACGTTCGCTCCCGCCGGCGGCGCGGGATCGAGGATCGGGGCCACGGTGAGGTCCAGGTCCTGCAGCTCCTCCACCGACGACAGCGCGACGACCACATGGGGGTTGCCGAGGTCGGCGTGCTGACCCGGTCGCGGGACGCTCAGCCCGCGGGCGCGCACGAGCACGTCGTCGTCGTCGACATCCCACCGGCCGAGGTCGACCTCGAATCCGAGGGTGCTGCGCGTCAGGGTCTTCACGCCCGCGCGCGTGCCGATGCGCAGGGGCTCTTCCAGGGACGCCAGGCCGGTGTCGACGAGGTACTTCGCGAACACCCGCGTGCCGTTGCCGCACATCTCGGCCACCGAGCCGTCGGCGTTGCGATAGTCCATGAACCATTCCGCTCCGGAGGCGGCGGCGGCGGCGCCCTCGTCGATCGACGTCGAGCGGATGACGCGCAGCAGGCCGTCTCCTCCGATGCCGAAGCGGCGATCGCACAGGATGGCGACATGGTCGTCGGTGAGATCGAGCGCACCGTCGGGGTCGGCGATCACGACGAAGTCGTTCCCCGTGCCGTGGCCCTTGGTGAACGCGACGGTCTGCGGCATCCTGTCAGTCTACGGGCGCTGCGCCCCGCACGCGCGCGACGGCGTCGCGGGCGGCATCGGGCGCCGGCTCTATCCACGTCAGCGCGTCATAGCGCCGGAACCACGAGACCTGGCGACGGGCGTAGCGCCGCGTGAGGGCCTGGGTCTGCGCGATCGCGTCGCTCTCGCCGACGCGGCCGTCCAGCTGCGCGAGCGCCTGGGCGTAGCCGATCGCGCGACGTGCCGTCACCCCGTCGTCGAGGCCACGCGCCCGCAGCCGCTCCGCCTCCGCCACCAGCCCCTCCGCCCACATCGCCTCGACGCGGCGATCGAGCCGTTCGACGAGTTCGGCACGGTCGACGTGCACGCCGAGGAGCGTCGTCTCCGGATGCCACAGGGACGGCGTCTCCGGCAGCGCGGCACCGTGGGTGCTCTCGCCCTGCATGACGATCTCCAGCGCCCGGACGACCCGACGACCGTTACGGGGATCGATGCGCGCCGCGGTGGCGGGGTCGAGCTCACGCAGCCGCGCGAAGAGGATGCCGGCTCCATACCGGTCGAGGTCGGCCTCCAACTCCGCACGCACGGCGTCGTCGCGAGGCGGAAAACGGAAGTCGAAGACGACGCTCGAGACGTACAGTCCCGATCCGCCGACCAGCACCGCATCCGCACCACGCGCGAAGATGTCGGAGATGGTCTCACGCGCGGTCGGCTGATACCAGGCGACCGCAGCCTCCTCGGTGACATCCAGCACGTCGAAGAGATGGTGCGGGATGCCGCGACGCGCCGACTCGGGAAGCTTCGCCGTCCCGATGTCCATGCCGCGGTAGAGCTGCATGGCGTCGGCGTTGACGATCTCCGCCGGGCGGCCCCGTCCGATCAGCTCCTCGGCGAGATCGAGCGAGAGCGACGTCTTGCCGGTGCCCGTCGCGCCGGCGATCACCCACAGCCGCGCGGCGCTCACCCGCCGATACGCAGGCTCGGGAGCCCGAGGGAGACCGCCCGGGGACCGTCGCCGGCGGACGTCGCCGGCACACCGCACGATTCGGCCTGCGAACGATCCCAGGCATCCCCTGCGCGCGTTCGGCGGATGCGCAGCGGCTGCCCGTCCGGAGCGTCCGCCAGCAGGTGGAACGGCGCGGCATGCGTCACCGTCACCGACACGACATCGCCGGGCCGCGGAGCCTCGGACCCGCGCGGAACCTCGAAGTGCACGAGGCGGTTGTCTTCGGCGCGGCCGGTGAGGCGGTGCGTCTCCGCGTCCTTCTTGCCCTCACCGGTGGAGACGAGGACCTCGAGTTCGCGACCGAGCTGGGCGTGGTTCTCCTCCAGACTGATGCGTTCCTGCAGGGCGACGAGACGCTCGTAGCGCTCCTGCACGACGGCCTTCGGCAGCTGGTCGGGCATGGTCGCCGCGGGCGTGCCCTCACGGATCGAGTACTGGAAGGTGAAGGCCGATGCGAACCGGGACTGCTCGACGACGCGCATCGTGTCCTCGAAGTCGTCGTCGCTCTCCCCCGGGAAGCCGACGATGATGTCGGTGGAGATGGCCGCGTGCGGGATGCGCTCGCGCACACGGTCGAGGATGCCGAGGAACTTCGAACTGCGATACGAGCGTCGCATCGCCTTGAGGATCCGATCGCTTCCTGACTGCAGTGGCATGTGGAGCTGCGGCATGACCTGGGGCGTCTCGGCCATCGCGTCGATGACGTCGTCGGTGAAGGCCGCCGGGTGCGGGCTGGTGAAACGGATCCGCTCGAGGCCGTCGATCTCCCCCGCGGCGCGAAGCAGCTTGCCGAATGCCTGGCGATCCCCGAACTCGACCCCGTAGGAATTGACATTCTGTCCGAGCAGGGTGACTTCGATGGCCCCGTCGTCGACGAGCATCCGGATCTCGTTCAGGATGTCGCCGGGGCGTCGATCCTTCTCCTTGCCCCGCAGGCTCGGCACGATGCAGAAGGTGCAGGTGTTGTTGCATCCGACGGAGATGGACACCCATCCGCTGTGAACGGCGTCGCGCTTGGTCGGGAGCGTCGACGGGAAGACGTCGAGGGATTCGAGGATCTCAAGCTCGGCCTCGCCGTTATGACGAGCTCGCTCGAGCAGATTCGGGAGCGAGCCCATGTTGTGGGTTCCGAAGACGACATCCACCCACGGCGCCTTGTCGATCACCGCCTGCTTGTCCATCTGCGCCATGCAACCGCCCACAGCGATCTGCATGCCCTCGTGGCGGTCCTTGCGTGACTTCAGATGCCCGAGCGTGCCATAGAGCTTGCCGGCGGCGTTGTCACGCACCGCGCAAGTGTTGATGACGATCACGTCGGCCTCGTCGCCGAGTTCCGCTCTGATGTACCCGGCGCTCTCGAGGGACCCGGAGAGACGCTCGGAATCGTGCACGTTCATCTGGCAGCCGAACGTTCGCACCTCATAGGTGCGAACTCGACCGTCGGCGGTCGTGGCGGCAGGAGAGGGTGCGATCAGCGTCGGCGCGGAGGAGGGCATGGACATGATCTGCTCAGTCTACGATCGCCTACCGTGACCTGCCGAGCAGATGCTCGACACCAAGCCCCCTCGCGCAACCATGGCACTCCTGCGGCGGCGGCGTTCAGGAGAACCTGACGCCTCGTGCGCCACGGTGCTCGTCGAGCGCACGCCGCGCGGCCTCCATCGCGACCGCACCGCCGTATCCCCGGCGCGAGAGCTGCCCGACGAGGCGCCGCAGAGCGACGTCTTGCTCGACGCGGTCAAGCTGCCGAACCTTGGTGCGCGCGAACTCGAGCGCGCGATCGGCGTCGTCGTCAGGCAAACCCGCGAGCGCCGCGTCGACGATGTCACGGGGGATGCGACGCTTCTGCAACGCCATCGCGATCGCGGTACGCCCCTGACCCTTGCGATCGACGGCGATATGGATCAGATGCTCGGCGAGCGACGAATCGTCGAGGTAGCCACGGCGACAGGCATCGTCGATGATCGACGCCGCGAGACCGTCATCGAGTTCGTGCGTCGAGAGAAACGCGCGAGCCTCCGCGATCGACAAGGGCTTGCTCCGAAGCTTGCGGAGAAGCTGCTTCTCGGCGGCGTCGCGGGCATCGTCGGTGACGCCGGCAGCGTGACCGACGGCCTCGGTTTCGTCGGCATCTCGAGAAAGACCCGGATCCGACGTCCAGGTGCGATCCCATCCACCGGCCCTGTCGGGCGGATGCCCACCCGCGGCCGCCGACGCGACCTTGCGCGTCGGGTCAGCGCCACTCTCATGCGACCCGAAGAGGGGTGTAACGGGAGCGAGGTGTCCATCGGCCTCCTCGCCCCCGTCATCGGCGAACCGGACCATCAGGCCGGGCGACGCGCGGCCAACTCATCGGCCGACGCTTCGACGCGGGGCTGGCCGATCCCGAGCTTCTCTTTGATCTTCGTCTCGATGTCTGCCGCGATATCGGCGTTCTTGATCAGGAAGTTCCGGGCGTTCTCTTTGCCCTGGCCGAGCTGCTCACCGTCGTAGGTGTACCAGGCTCCCGATTTCTTGACGATGCCGTGCTCCACGCCGAAATCGATCAGGCTTCCCTCTCGAGAGATACCGACACCGTAGAGAATGTCGAACTCGGCCTGCTTGAACGGCGGGGCCATCTTGTTCTTGACGATCTTCACCCTCGTGCGGTTTCCGACCGCGTCGGAGCCGTCCTTCAGCGTCTCGATGCGACGGATGTCCAGGCGCACGGAGGCGTAGAACTTCAGCGCCTTTCCGCCCGCGGTGGTCTCGGGCGAGCCGAAGAAGACGCCGATCTTCTCACGCAGCTGGTTGATGAAGATCGCGGTGGTCTTGGTGGTGTTGAGCCCACCGGTCAGTTTGCGCAGCGCCTGCGACATCAGACGCGCCTGCAGACCCACGTGGGAATCGCCCATCTCTCCTTCGATCTCGGCCTTCGGCACGAGAGCCGCAACGGAGTCGATGACGACGAGGTCGATGGCACCGGAACGGATCAGCATGTCGGCGATCTCGAGCGCCTGCTCTCCTGTGTCGGGCTGCGACACGAGGAGCGCATCGATGTCGACGCCGAGCTTCTGCGCGTAGTCGGGGTCGAGGGCGTGCTCCGCGTCGATGAACGCGGCGATCCCGCCGGCGCGCTGGCAGTTCGCGATGGCGTGCAGGGTCAGCGTCGTCTTACCCGACGACTCCGGTCCGTAGATCTCGATGATGCGCCCGCGGGGAAGCCCGCCGACGCCGAGCGCCACGTCGAGCGCGATCGATCCGGTCGGGATGATCTCGACCGGGGCGCGTTCGTCGCTGCCCAGGCGCATGACCGACCCCTTGCCGAACTGGCGGTCGATCTGGGCGAGAGCCGATTCGAGGGCCTTCTCGCGGTCAGCGGGTGATGGCATGGCGTGCTCCTTATGCTCGCAATCCGTCGCCTGTAGGCTGTCGCGCTCCTCTCCGGCGGATCGGATGCTGCGACAAGGCGTGGGTCGTCTCGATGACGTGGTCCACGGTAGGAGGGGGCTCCGACATCGCGTCGGAGCTCCGGAACCGGCCGGGGATCACCGGGTCGAAACGGCCCGTGTGCAGCACACTACGCCACGATTCGAACACATCTTCGAGGCGTGCGGCGTGTCGTCAGCGACGCGGTTCGAGTCGCCCGACACCGTGCCGTCGCTCCGGCGGAACATTCATCTCGATGCAGAGCGCTATCCACACCTCGCGCGGCGGCACGCCGGCATCCAACGCGGCCGTCGCCGTGCGGTCGCCGATCCCCGGGATGATCAGATCGTCGAGGAGCGCCCCGCCACGGGGACCGAACTCATCGTCGACGGCGCGACGGAATTCACTGCGCCGCATGATCTCCCCCGTGAGGGAGGACGGTCACCGGAGCGTCAACTCGGCGTCGACGGAAGCGACGAGGTCGTCGGGAACCACGTCGGGGAACGTCTGCAGACCCTCGAGCACGGACAGGCGGTCGCCCACCTCGCGCATGATCGTGGAGATCGGCACGTCGAGAGCCTCGGCCAGTGAGGCGAGGATCTCGCTCGAGGCCTCCTTCTGGCCGCGCTCCACCTCACTGAGGTAGCCGAGCGCGACGCTCGCGCGGCTGGCGACCTGGCGGAGGGTCTGCCCCTTCTGCTGACGGAAGTCCCGCAGGACTTCCCCGATCTCCTGACGCACAAGGATCATGTCGGGCCCCTCCTCACTCGTGATTCCGATCGCCGGGTGCACCACAGTACAACACCGTGATATCCAATCTAATCCCGGCCCCTTTGCATGGGGTGGGAATCGCCGAATGTAACCGAAGGGAAACACCAGGCATTCCCGAAC
>NZ_DEPK01000201.1:13483-38263 GCF_002358725.1 Microbacterium sp. UBA3394 | reverse complement strand
CTTAGTGTGGTGGCATGACGACGGCCGAGCCCCCTGGGGCGGACCAGCGGATGCGAGAGGAGCTCGGCGGCCGCATCGCGGCGCTGCGCAAGAGCAGGAGTATGACGCTCGTGGTTCTCGCCGCCAAGGCAAAGCTCTCGCAGCCCTTCCTGAGCCAGATCGAACGTGGGCGCGCCCGGCCGAGCATGCCCTCGCTCCACCGCATAGCCGCGGCTCTGGGCACGACGACGCCCGCACTGCTCTCCGATACCGGCGCCAATCCGGAAGACGACAGTCACTCCGGCAACGGCAGGGTCAGCCTCGTCAGAGTCAATGAGGGACGGATGGTCTCGCAAGTGGACGGGCAGGCGAAGTCGCTCGTGTTCGGCGCTCGCGCGATGTACCCCATGGAGTTTGTCACCCAGGTCACCGAGTTCGAGGACTTCTACGAGCATACCGGCGAAGAATTCATGTACGTGATCTCGGGCCAACTCGAAGTGGACCTGGCGGACGACGGACTCTTCATGCTCGGGCCCGGAGACACCCTCTACTTCGGCGGCGGCGTGCGCCACCGCTGGCGCACCGTCGGGGCATGGCCAGCGCGGGTGCTTGTGACGCAGGCCCAGCCAATCGCCGCGACAGCGAATATTTCGGAAATGCATATTTGACCCATCAGCCATCTCAACGGGCTGGCAACCATCGCGAAATATCAACGAAACATCTTCTCGTCAGTATTGCTCATATCAATATTGGAGGTGGAGATGACTGCGGCGGCCGTCGAATTCAGCGATGTCGGCGTGCGGTTTCCGAACGGAACGACGGCGTTGTCAAGGGTCGATCTGACGATCCAACCGGGCGAGTTCGTCACATTGCTCGGCCCGTCCGGCTGCGGCAAATCGACGCTTCTCCGCCTCGCATCGGGCCTCGAAAGCGCTACCTCGGGTGCCGCGACGGTGTCGACCGATCGCATCGGATATGTGTTCCAAGAGGCGACTCTGTTGCCTTGGCTCACCGTCGCCCGCAACGTCGCACTCCTAGCGGAACTCGATGGACTGCCCCAGCGAGAGGTCTCCTCACGCGTCGCTCGCACGCTGGAACTCGTCGGACTGCAGGATTTTTCACAGAACCGCCCTCATCAACTGTCCGGTGGCATGCGAATGCGAGCATCCCTCGCACGCTCGCTAGTACGCGACCCTGAGCTCTTCCTCTTCGACGAGCCATTCGGCGCCCTAGACGAGTTCACGCGGGAACGTCTCAACGACGACCTCCGCGCTCTGTGGCAACGCGAGCGGTTCACGGGAGTGTTCGTCACGCACTCGATAGCCGAGGCGATCTACATGGGCACACGCGTCGTCGTGATGGGCGCGCATCCCGGCCGCATCATCCGCGAATACGACGTTCCCTTCGGCGCTGAACGCGATGAGCACACACGATACTCAGCGGAGTTCGCCGCCCTCTCAAGCGAGATATCGGACGTCTTGAAGGGAGCGATGTCATGAGCCGGATGACCGCACGCGTACTCTTGCCCGTCGCGTTCGCCGCCGGCGTCGTGGCGATCTGGTACCTCATCAGCGGCCTGTTGCTCTCCCCCAGCCGTCGTTTCATCCTGCCGATGCCCCACGAGATCGTGGTCGTCGCCTTCCTCGACGGCAACAACCTCATGGATCTGTTGCGACCCCTCGCGGTGTCGGCAGGCGTCGCCCTCATCGGCCTGTTGATCGCGGCCGTCATCGGAATCGTCACCGCGACCCTCATGAGCCAGGCGAGGTGGGTCGAAACGACCCTGTACCCCTACGCTGTCGCACTGCAGAGCGTGCCGATTCTGGCGATCGTGCCGCTGATCGCGTTCGCCCTCGGCTACGGTTTCGGCAGCCGCATCCTCGTCGTCGTCCTGATCGCCCTGTTCCCGATCATCACGAACACGCTCTTCGGCCTGCAGTCGGTGTCTCCACAGATGCGCGATCTGTTCAAGATCACCCACAGCTCACGGTGGACCACGCTGCGCCGCCTCGAGTTTCCGGCCGCGCTGCCCGCGATCTTCACAGGTCTGCGGATCTCTGCAGGGATGGCCGTCGTCGGCGCCATCGTCGCCGATTTCTTCTTCCGACGCGGGCAGTCCGGAATCGGGCTGGCGATCGACACGTATCGCAATCTGCTCGATGGCGAGATGCTCTACGGCGCCATCATCCTCGCCTCCGCGCTCGGCCTCGTCGTCTTCTGGCTCTTCGGCCTGCTTTCGAAGCTCGCCGTCGGCGCCTGGCATCAGCCCGACCGCCGCTGACCCACGCTCCAACCACGACCAGCACCACCCGACTCACGAACCCGGAGGACCCATGCCCATTCGCAGAATCTCCCTCGCCGCGACCGGCGTCTTCGCACTCACCGCCTTCAGCCTCGCGGGCTGCGCATCTTCGACGCCGACGGCTGCGGAGGCAGAGTCGGCCGGCGGCGACGGCGCGCTGAGCGCGTGCCCGAGCACCGTCGTGTTGCAGACGAACTGGTACCCCGAGCCCGAACACTCCGCCGCCTATGCGATGATCGACCCGGCCGACGCCACGATCGACGCGGACGCCGGAGTGTATTCCGGACCCGCCATCGCCGATGACAACGTCACGATCGAGGTGCGAAGCGGTGGCCCCTTCATCGGCTTCCAGCAGTCAACGGCGGTGCTCTACTCAGACGACTCGATCATGCTCGCCATGATCGACACCGACGAGTCGGTCAAGCTCTCCGAGAGCCAGCCGACGCAGGCCGTCTACACCCCGCTGCAAGTGAACCCTCAGATTCTGCTGTGGGATCCCGAGCGGTATTCGTTCGACTCGATCTCCGACATCGGTGACGCCGACGCAACTGTGCTCTATTTCCAGGGCGCGACCTACATGGACTACCTGCTGGCTGAGGGCGACGTGCGCCCCGATCAGGTCGACGGCTCGTTCGACGGCTCGGTGACCCGGCTCGTGGCGGGCGAGCCCGTCGTGATGCAGGGCTACATCACGCAGGAGCCCTATCGCCTCATGGTCGACTACCCCGACTACGGACGCGAGGTCGATTCTTTCCTGATCGCCGACTCCGGATACGACATCTACCCCGCGGCATGGTCAGCCAAGCCCGATGTCGTCGAGGCGCAGGCGGACTGTCTCGCCCAGCTGATTCCCGCTATGCAGCAGGCGCAGGTGGACTACATGAACGACCCGACAGCGGTCAACCAGGCCATCTCCGACTACCTCATCGAGATGGACCAGTTCTTCCAGATCACCCCCGAGATGGCGAGCGAGGTGCACAGCGTCATGCTGAACGAGGGGATCGTCACCGACGGCACGGACGGCGTTTTCGGCTCGTTCGACCCCGCTCGGATGGAGCGGATGACCGAACTGCTGACTGGAGTCTTCAGCGAGACCGGCGTGGAGATCGCCGCCGACCTCACCCCCGACGACATCTATACAAACGAGTTCCTCGACCCGTCGATCACGCTCGACTAGCGAGTGAGGGGGCGGCGCGGCCGTCCCCTCACCGTCACCACCCGCTTCGATTCAAAGGCGTCACCATGATCATCTCGCGCATCTCCGCGCTGCCCGCACGACTCAGCACCGACTACGCGCGGATGTCCCTCTTCTTCGTCCGCGTCGAGACGACCGACGGCGTCGTCGGTTGGGGCGAGAGCTGCGACAGCTTCGGCGTCTCGTACCCGACGGTGCTCGAACGCATCGTCGACGACGTGTGGGGGCCTGCGGTAATCGGCCATCCCCTCGATTCGGCACCCGCCCGCCTTGCAGCAGTACGTTCGGCCACGGCACGCACGCTCGGCTCGACCTACGCGTCGGCTCAGGCGCTGAGCGCACTGGAAATCGCCATCGCCGATGCTGCCGGCAAACAACACGGTCGCAGCGCCGCACCCGCACCGCGGCTTCGTGATCATGTCGAGGTGTACGCGGGCAACAGCCATTTCCTGGAATCCCGCGCCGCGTCAGCTCACTTCGAACTGCTCGCTCCGCTGCTCGAGCGCGGCGTGCGCAAGGTGAAGATGCGCATCGGGCCGGCTTGGCGGGATGCGATGCGCATACTGAGAGACCTGCGTCCGCTGCTCCCGGTCGAGACAGACATCATGGTCGACGGCAGCGAGCTGTTCAGCGTGGGCGAAGCGATGGAGATGGCACTGGTGCTGGCCGACCTTCGCGTGTCCTGGTTCGAAGAGCCTGTGCCCAGCACGCAACACGCAGCGATCTCGCGGATCGCCGGCGCGTCCCCGGTCCCGATCGCCTACGGGGAGCACCTCTTCAGCACCGCGCAGGCGCTCGATGCGCTGCAGTCGAGCGCAATCTCCGTCATTCAACCCGATGCGTCGATCTGTGGCGGGCTGACGGAAGCGCATCGAATGGGAACAGCGGCCGCATCCCGCGGGGCCCGCGTCGTCATGCACTTGCACGGCAGCCCCGTGACGATCGCCGCGAATGCGCTCGTCGCGGGAGGGCTGCCGGGCGTCGACCTCATCGAGTATCCCTTCCATCTGTCCCCCATGCTCGAGCGGGTCGCCCCCGCCGCAGGCTTCGGGATCGCCTCGATCGAGGACGGCAGGATCGCAATTCCGGACAGCCCGGGGCTCGGCATCGACGTCGACGAAGAGGTACTCATGGAAGGACACCGCACGTATGTCGACGCGTGATCGCAACTCAACGCCGCAGCGCGTTCTCGTCACCGGCGCAAGAGGAAAGGTCGGCGCTGCGACCGTTGCCGCGCTCGCCGGGGCCGGACACGAGGTCATCGCCACCGATCTGGGTCGCCCGAAGTATGACGCCGACGGGTCGAACGTGAGATATGTTCAGGCCGATCTCACCCAGCCCGGCGACGCCTTCGCCATCGTTCGCGACGTTGACGCGGTCGTCCACGCCGCAGGAATTCCGGAACCGACCCGCAACGTCGCGCACACGGTCTTCCTCACGAACGTCGCGGCAACGTTCGCCGTGCTCGAGGCGGCGACGGCGAACCGCGTCCCCCGCGTCGTGAACCTCAGCAGCGATTCGGTCACCGGGATGACCTGGGCGCATGCGCCGTTCGAGGGGCTGCGTTGCCCCATCGACGAGACGCATCCGGAACTCGCGCACGACGCGTACGGTCTCTCGAAGCGAGTGGGAGAGATGCTCTGCGAGGCGTTTGTCACGCGCACGGGTGGATCCGCCGTCTCGGTACGTCCGACGTGGGTGTTGACAGCCGACACCTACGCATCGAATCTCCGCCCGTTCTTCGACGACCCCGATCTCACGAGCGCGGTCTTCTGGTCGTACATCGATGTCGACGATCTCGCCGATCTGCTCCTCGCGTGCGTCGAGAGGCCGAACGGCGGCCACGAAACGGTTTTCGCCGCCGCCGCGGACAACATCGGCGGGCGCGACCTCGCCAAGGAGATAACACGGCTGCATCCCGGTGTCCCGGTCGCCCCGCTGTCGCGGACGGATGCCTCGGGAATCGACTCAGGTAAGGCCGAGGCCCTGTTCGGATGGTCGCCGCGCCGTTCCTGGCGCAATTACCTCGACGACAAGGGCAATCCGCTCGCGGCGGAGGCGACGTCGTGATGCCCACGGACCGAAGCCTCACAGTTGCAACCGGGCTCGATGCGTTCGTCAGTGACGCGCTCAGCGGCACCGGCCTGACACGGGAGGGGTTCTGGTCGGGGCTGGAAAGCATCTTCGAGGCCGTCACGCCACGCATCCACGGTCTGCTCGCCGAACGGGCTCGTCTACAGCACCGGCTCGATGCGTGGCATGCCGCGCACCCGGGTCGCGCTGGCAGCCAGGAGTACACGGCGTTCTTGCGAGACATCGGCTACCTCGTGCCCGACCGCGACCCGAGCGTCACGACGGCGAACGCGGCTCCCGAGCTCGCGGCACAGTGCGGCCCTCAGCTCGTCGTCCCGGTTACGAACGCTCGATACGCGATCAACGCCGTGAATGCGCGGTGGGTTTCCCTGTACGACTCGATATACGGAACCGACGCCCTCATCCCGCAGGAGCAGATCTCCGATCGCCCGGCGACAGTCGTGCGAACCGTGCGCGAGCTTCTGGACCATCACGTACCACTCGAAACCGGCAGTCACGCCGACACCACCGGATTCTCGGTCGTCGATGGCGCTCTCATCGTGCACGCCAGGGGCGCGCGCACGGGGCTCCTGGCGCCGGAGGGCTTCGTCGGCTTCTCGGGCGAACCAGAACAGCCGACGATGATCGCACTGCAGCACAACGGGCTGCGTCTTCTCGTCGACATCGATCGGTCGACGAGCCCCGGCGCCGTCGACGCCGCGGGTATCTCGGATGTTCGTATCGAGGCGGCTCCCACCACGATCGTCGATCTCGAGGACTCCGTCGCGGTCGTCGATGCCGACGACAAGGTGCTCGCCTACCGCAACTGGTGGGGACTGTGCCGCGGCGACCTCACCGCGCGGTTCCTCAAGGCCGGCTCCGTCATCGACAGGAGCCTCGCCCCGCCCATCGTGCTGAGAACGCCCGGTGGTGCACTGACCCAGCTGCCCGGCCGCTCTCACATGCTCGTCCGCGGCGTCGGGCTCCACATGACCACCGACGCGGTGCTGGACGCCGACGGGCAGCCGGTGCCGGAGGGCATCCTCGACATCGCGATCACGGCACTGTGCGCGACCCTCGCCAGCCGCGGCGGCCGAACCGAACAAACCCTCGCCGTCGTTGTGCCGAAACTCCATGGCCCCACCGAAGTCGCGCTCGCTGTCGAGGTGTTCGCACGCGTGGAAGCGCTCCTCGGCTTGCGCGAGCACACTCTGCTGCTCGGCCTCATGGATGAGGAGCGCCGAACATCGGCGAACCTCGGTGCGTGCATCGCTGCGGCCTCCGATCGTGTCGTGTTCATCAACACCGGGTTCCTCGACAGATCGGGCGACGAGATCCGCAGCGTCATGAACGCGGGAGTCGTTCCCGGTCGGGATAGCTTGCGCAGTGCAGCATGGATGGCTTCGTACGAATCGCGCAACGTTGCGGCCGGGCTGCGGGCCGGGCTCGCGGGCCGCGGTCAGATCGGTAAGGGCATGTGGGCTCAACCCGACGAGATGGGCCGAATGATGACGGAGAAGATCGCGCACCCAACCGCCGGCGCCAGCACCGCGTGGGTCCCGTCCCCCACGGCCGCCGCCCTGCACGCGCTGCACTATTGGGATGTCGACGTGCGCTCACGTCAGCGTAAATTGGTCGTTGAGAGCACCGGGGGCGACGACCTCTCGGCCTTGCTGACCGCCTCCGTCGTCGACCCCGCCGACCTTTCTACCGAGTACGTGCAGCGCGAGCTCGACAACAACGTGCAGGCCATCCTCGGCTACGTGTCCCGCTGGGTCGACCAGGGCATCGGCTGCTCCACGGTCCCCGACGTCGATGGCGTCGGACGAATGGAGGATCGAGCGACGCTACGGATCTCGAGTCAGCTCGTCGCGAACTGGCTCCACCACGATCTCGTGAGCCCGGCGCAGGTCGACGAGGCGCTCGACCGAATGGCCCGCCTCGTCGACAACCAGTCAGCGAATGAACCCGCACACGTGCCATTGGACTCGGATTCGTATGCCTTCCGCGCGGCGCGAAGCCTCATCTTCGAATGGGCCGACCATCCGAACGGGTACACCGAAACCGCGCTTCATCGCTTCCGCCGACTCGCGAAATGCAGAGCGCGGATGGCGCGGGTCCGAGCTGAGCGATGATGACGCGCGCCACCCACGTCGCTGAGTGAAAGCGGAGTACCGTGCACCTACTACCCTGGCGATCACCGGGGGGCGGGCGGTTGACCCGAGCGGTCGATCGATGACGCCGATCAGCGGAGCGCTTGGTCTCTTCAGCCCCGCGCGATCACGACCGCGCAGGCAGTCAGCACCGCAGACACCGGCGTCATCACGATGCGTTCCGGTCGGCTCCTCGATATGGCGTTCAGCAGCACGCCGATGCCGAAGTATGCGAACAGCACCCAGGTCGCCACCTGTGAGACGGCGCCGGCATCGCCGAGTGCTCCGGCCCGCCGCAGGAGGAGCGCGGCGAATGCCGCGTAGAGGACGACCGACACCGAGCCGCCATCAGCCTCGCCGCCACGCTGATCTGGATCAAATCAGACTTGATCAACACGGCTTAGGTGGTCCGTGGGGGGTGAACGGCTCACCGTGGGGGTATGCGCCCCGCGCTAGTCACCCGGAATCGTCTCGAATGGAAGCGGACCGGCGCACGCCGTTGTGCATCAACGACGTACGTCGGTCCCGGATTCGCGCTACGGGCCGGGCGATCGCGCGCCGGATTGATCCGGTGCAGGACCGGCTAGGCGCCGACTGCCGTGTCGACAAGTTTCCCGTCGACGAGGTGGACGACACCGTGCATGCGGGGGAGGTGGACGAGGTCGTGGGTGACGAGCAGTGTGGACGTGTTCAGCTGGTCGGTGAGTTGCAGAATCAGCTCAATGATGCTGGCTCCGCGCTCCTGGTCGAGGGCGCTGGTGGGCTCATCAACGAGGAGCACGCTGGGGTCGTTCATCAGGGCCCGGGCAATGTTCACGCGCTGCCGCTGCCCGCCGGAGAGCTGGTGCGGCCGCTTGTCGCGCTGGTCGGCGAGGCCCACCGCATCGAGGAGCTCACCGGCTCGCGCGGTTGCTTTCGCGCGGTGGCGGCGGGAGTGTGGGGCGCCGAGCTCGTTCATGACGGCGAGCTGTTCCATCGCGGTGAGGGAGGGGACGAGGTTGGACTGCTGGAACACGATGCCGATCTTGTCGCGGCGCAGCTCGGTCGCAGCTTTTGGGTCGAGGCGTGTGGCGTCGATGTCGTCGATCAGGACGGTGCCGGAGTCGGGCCGGATGAGGGTAGCGGCGACGGCGAGGAGGCTGGATTTGCCGGAGCCGCTGGGCCCGGTGATGCCGGTGACCGTTCCGGGGTGCGCGGTGAGGGTGACGTGGTTGACAGCGGTGACGCGGGCGTCTCCGTCGGGGAAGGTGAGGTGGATGTTGTCGAGGCGGATCATCGGTTGCTCCCGAGGGCGGTGAGGGGGTCGGCGGAGGTGACGGATCGGAGGGCGAACGCGGCCCCGGCGAGACCGAGAGCGATCATGATCACCCCGGGCAGGAGGGTCGTGATCGGGCTGAGCAGGAACGGCAGTGCGGTGCCTGCGAGGGCTCCGAAGAGGGCGACGAGCCCGAGCCCGACACCGATGCCGAGAAGGAGCACGATGAGGGCTTGCCCAAGGGCGTCTCGGACGAGGGAGCGGGTGCTGGCACCAAGTGCTTTCAGGACCGCGATATCGCCCTTGCGTTGCATGGTCCAGACGGTGAAGAACGCGCCGATGACCAGCCCGGAGATGCCGAACAGCATCGCCACCATCAGAAGAAGCGACCCGATTTCGGAGCGGAACGCGCTTAGCGCGGTGAGCGACCCGAGAACGCTCTCGGACACGGTCTGGTGGGCGGTGTCCGCAGCATCCCAGTCCGGGCTCCCGGAGACGGCAAGCACGGTTGCGTAGGCGTCGGGGTTGCCGGTGGCCGCGGAGTATGCCTGCCAGTCGGTCAGGGTCATCTCGACGACCGGGGTGTGGCTGTACCAGGCGTCACCGGCGATGGTGTCGACGGTGAAGGGCGTGCCGGCGATGGTGACCGTGTCACCTGCTGTGACATTGAGGGCGTCAGCGGCGGGTGTGGAGAGGCCGAGCTTCCCGTCAGCGGTCGGGGCGGTGTCGTTGAATCCGGGCTGGACGCCGAACACGGCGATCGCGGTGTGGGTGTCACCGGCTTCACCGCGGGTTTGGCTGATCCCGATCGGCTGAGCCGCGGTCACCCCGGCCGTGGAGGCCCAGTCGGTGGCCTGCTGCTCGGTGATCACCGAATCAGAGAAGCTCGCTCCGGGCTCGCCAGAAGACGGCGCGGAGAACACGACCCGATCGCCGGGGATCGCGAGAACAGCGGAGATGTTCTGGATTGCGAGCCCACCGGTGAGGCCGCTGAGGAAGCCCACGAGCACGGTGATGAGCCCGACGACGGAACCGATGAGAAGGAATCGCCCTCGGGCGAAACGCAGATCGCGCAAGGCGACGAACATGGTGTGGTCCTTTCCGGTGACCGGCTGATCTGTGACATCACCACTGTCCCGCCGGGGAGGGGAGTGAGGCATCGGTCCTCGGCACGGCTGCGGAGCATCAAACGAAGGACGGGGGAGTGGACCTTTCGGATGATTCGCGGTCCAGGGCCGGGACATAAAATTCGGGCATGCCTCACTCCGTGCTGACACCCGTGTTCGCGGGCCTGCGCACGGGCCTGCATGTGCTCTTCGTTGCGCTCATCGCGTTGATCATCGGACGGGCGATCCTCGCCCCCGCGGACGCCAGCGCGGCCGTGATCGGTCTCGCTCTGCTCACGCTCGCCACCTACGGGTCCGGTGCCTATCTGGCCCGCCGCTCCCGGGGACGCGCGGCGCGGCTGATCTGGCTGGTCGCGTTGACCCTGGAATGGGTCGTGCTGATGTGGCTGATCCCCGAGGCCGCGTACCTGGTGTTCCCGCTGTTCTTCCTCTACCTGCACCTACTCGGTGCGGGGTGGGGATCCGCGGCGATCGTGGCCGCGACGGCCGTGGCGATCACCGCGTTGGGAGCACACGGAGGGTGGAGCATCGGCGGTGTCGTCGGCCCGATCGTCGGAGCCGGGGTCGCCCTGCTGATCGGGTTGGGGTATCAGGCGTTGGCAAGGGAAGCTGCCGAACGCGAAGCTCTGATGCAGGAACTCCTCGCTACCCGTGGCCAACTCGCGGCGATCGAACACGAATCCGGGGTGCTCGCCGAACGAGCCCGCCTCGCCAAAGAGATCCACGACACCCTCGCCCAAGGACTTTCCAGTATCCAGATGCTTCTGTACGCGGCCGAACGCGCAGACCCCGACCGGCCCGGCGTCGAACACATCCGGCTTGCCCGGGAAACCGCCGCCACGAACCTCGCCGACGCACGCCGATTCATCCGCGAGCTCACACCGCCCGACCTCGACAGCCACGGCCTCGGCGGCGCCCTCCGACGCCTCGCCAAGGGCCAGTGGTCCAACCAAGGACTCACCGTCCATGTGCGAGTGTCCGACACGATCGAGCTGCCCATGCATCTGCAGACGGCGCTGCTGCGCATCGCGCAAGGCGCGATCGCCAACGTGCTCCAACACGCAGAGGCCGCCACAGCGACCATCACTCTCGCCACGACCCCGGACGAGCTCGTCTTCACCGTGAGCGACGACGGCATCGGATTCGACCCCAGCTCGCCCGCAACCCGCCACGGCAAATCCGACTCTTTCGGCCTGCAGGCCACCCACGAACGCGTGCAACAGCTCGGCGGCACCCTCCTGGTGGACTCCACACCCGGCCACGGAACGACCCTCACCGTGACTCTCAGCCCAGTGAGAGCCGCATGATCCGCCTCGTCATCGCCGATGACCACCCCATCGTCCGCGCCGGCCTCACCGCACTGTTCGATCAAGAAGCGGACCTCACCGTTGTCGCGGAAGCCGCGACCCCCGAAGAAGCCATCGCCGCGGCACAACGCGAGAACCCCGACGTTGTCCTGATGGACCTCCAGTTCGGGAACAGCGCCGAAACCGGTGCCGATGCCACCCGCCACATCCGCGCCCTCGATGCCGCCCCCTACGTGCTCGTCCTTACCAACTACGACTCCGACGCCGACATCCTCGGCGCCGTCGAAGCCGGCGCCAGCGGATACCTGCTCAAAGACGCGCCCCCACACGAACTCGTCACCGCCGTCCACGCCGCCGCCGCCGGCGAATCCGCACTCGCCCCCGTCATCGCCTCCCGACTGCTGGGTCGCATGCGATCCCCACAGATCAGCCTCAGCTCCCGCGAAATCGAAGTCCTCGAACGCGTCGCCGACGGCCGCTCCAACGCCGAGATCGCCACCGACCTCTACGTCAGCGAACCCACCGTGAAATCCCACCTCGCCCACATCTTCACCAAACTCGATGTCACCTCCCGCACGTCCGCGGTGTCAGCCGCCCGGCGGCGCGGCATCCTCCGCTGAACCGCGCCCCGGACACTGCGACAAAGCTGCACCCCTAGTGGCACGATGAGCAAGTGCCGGAGGACGTATCAACTAGCGGAACAACGCAGCCACTCGTTGTCGCATGTGATGAGTCAGGGAACGACGGGGGAAACCTCCTCGCGGGAAGCTCCCCTGTCTTCGTCCACGCGAGCGTAAGTGTGAGCAAGGCAAAGGCTGCCGAGATCATGGCGGAGGTCCGAACACGAACGCGAAGTGAGGTGGGGTCGATGGTGGAGCTGGCGAGGATTTCGCCGCTGCTGCGGGCGCTGATGATGGCGTGGTCGTTGTGGATCAGGACGATGATCTCGGTGCGGGCGTGGGCTCTGCGGACGACCACCGCCTCCAGCTGACGCCACGGAACCGGTCAGGCGTCGTGAAAGAGTTCGCGCTGCTAGCGTGAGTGCGGGAACGGGTGGGGGAGCGCACATGTCGGTTGGACTTCTGGCCGTCGTCGACGACATCCTGAGCGCGGCGCTGAAGGCGAGCGCGAAGACGGCCGGGGTGGTCATCGACGATGCCGCCGTCACGCCGCAGTACGTGCAGGGAATCACGCCGGCGCGCGAACTGCCCGTCGTGTGGAAGATCGCGCTCGGGAGCCTCGTCAACAAGTTCGTGATCATCATCCCGATCGCGCTCGTGCTGACCGCGTTCGCTCCGTGGGTGCTTCCGTACCTGTTGATCCTCGGTGGGGGTTTCCTATGCTTCGAGGGTGCGGAGAAGGTGCTGGAGTGGTTCGGCCTGCATCATGGTCCGGCAGAGGACGGCCCTCGAGACGAGGGCAAGCTCGTCTTCGGGGCGGTGCGCACCGACCTCATCCTCAGCACCGAGATCATGCTCATCGCCTTGACGAGCCTCGATCCGGGCTTGGACATCTGGATGACGCTCGGAGCCCTGCTCGTGATCGGGCTGGCGATGACGGCGCTCGTCTACGGCGCTGTCGCGCTCCTGGTGAAGATCGACGACATCGGTCTTCGTCTGATGAAGAGCCCGAAGCGGGGGATGCGGCGCACCGGGGCACGCGTGGTCGCATCCATGCCGACGGTTTTTCGTGTGATCGGCATCATCGGCACCGTCGCGATGCTGTGGGTCGGTGGACATCTGCTCATCGAGAACCTGGGTGAGACGTTCTGGAGCGGCCCGCATGACCTGGTTCACGCGGCGACTCATCTCATCGAGGGCGCCGGCGTCGTCGTGGTCTGGATCGCGGAGACCGCGATGTCGGCTGTCTTCGGGCTGGCCGTCGGTCTCGTGATCGCCGGCATCGTGTTGGCCGTCTCCCGCCTCCGACGGCGCGAGCCGGTTCACCCCGACTGACCCGGTCCCGAGTCGGGCGGGCCCGTCACACCCGTCGGTACGTGGCGGTGACCGGGCAGTCGAACGGGTCGCGAGCGGCGAGCCCGACGCGGTTGAGGTAGGCGATGACGATCCCATAGGAGCGCCACAGCGTTGTCTCGGTGTAGGGCACCTCGAGCGTGCGACAGTGCTCGCGCACGATCTGGCGTGCCCGTGCGAGGTGCGGTCGCGGCATGTTGGGGAACAGGTGGTGCTCGACCTGATAGTTCAGGCCGCCCATGAGCCAGGTCGCCCACCACCCGCCGGAGACGTTTCGCGAGGTGCGCACCTGCTTGCTGAAGAAGTCGAGTTTGGCGTCCGCGTCGATCACCGGCATGCCCTTGTGGTTCGGTGCGAACGAGGCGCCCATGTAGATGCCGAACACCGCGAGCTGTACCCCGAGGAAGGCGAACGCCATCCCGATCGGCAGAAAGACGAACACCGGCGTCCAGATGAGGGCGAATCGCGTGAGGAGGAGGGCGATCTCCCACCCGCGTTGGAAGGGCCCGTGACGAGGATCTGACGGTGCGCGGCCTCGTGAGCCAGGAAAGCGACCTGTGTGAAGAGGATGCCGAGTGCTCCGGCGGTGAGCAGCTGGAACCAGCTGTCGCCGAGAAGGATGAATCCGGTGATGCAGCCCCCGAGCGCGAGCGCCAGCGCGATCCCGACGAAGCCGTAGAACCAGCGTGTTCGACCGAGGAGCCTGCTCTCGCGCACGACCTGCGACCCGTCGGTGTACGCGCGTGCGATCGGGGGAAGTCGGCGGTGCGGGCGTACGTCTGCCTGACGGGTCTCAGACGGGATGCAGCGGTGGAGGAGATGTCCCTACCTGCGTTTCGATCGCGACCGTGTCGGCCGATGAAGCCAACGGCGGTCGCCGAACGCTGAGGGGAACGCTACGGGGTGTCGTATCCGGGCGGCGGAATACGGCGGTACTCCCAGGTGCCGGTCAGGCTCTGCCGACGACACCCGGGATGGCGTGCCGTCAGAGGGGACGGATGTTCGCGGCCTGCATGCCCTTGGGCCCGCGCTCCGCGTCGAACTCGACCTTCTGGTCCTCTCGCAGTTCCTTGAACCCGTTGCCGGTGATCGCACTGTAGTGCGCGAACAGATCGGCGGAACCATCGTCGGGGGCGATGAAGCCGTATCCCTTGTCGGCGTTGAACCATTTCACGGTGCCAGTGGCCATCGTGTTCTTCCTTCTCGTGTGCCGGCCGCGTGAGCGGCCGAGGATGTGCGGCCTCCGAGTGAGACCGCGACGGGTGTGGTGGGTGGTCGTGGGTCGTCGCGTGGGGGGCGCAGCGGATGCGGCGACGGCAGCGCGGGCGAGAGGCTCGCTGGGGTAACATCCGAGGTCGTCGCCCCGGGCGTTCTGCGCTTCGTATCGCCCGCCGGACGACGAGGCGACGAAGCCGGCGTACTCGCCGGACTGCGTGGCGACGTGGACGTCGTCATCGGCTTGCGCCCAAGACAGGACGGGTGTGGACAGAGGGGCCGCGAGCGCGGCAGAAGAAGAGGACAAGAGAGCTTTCGACGAGTGCGACGGCCAGGGATTCGGGGAATCCGCGGAGAGAACGTCAACCTGCGCTGGTGCGTCGGTGGCGTCGCGAGAACAAGATGAGTGGCCCGATGGGGCTGTTCAGTCTATCAGTTCGATGGCCGTTGGCAGCACGGTCAGCTCGCCCGGTGCAATGATCGCCGTCAATTACGCGCTGGCGGCAGCGAGTCGGGTCCGCGCACCCCGCTATGACGATCGGGAGTGACCTCACGCAGGGGGCGGTCGACGACCGAGCGCGCTTTGCCCAGCGCCTCGGTGAACTCCGCCTCCGCGGTGGAGCCGATGATGATGCCCCCGCCCACGTCGAGGCGATAGTGGCCGTCTGAACCCCAGAGAGTGCGGATGATGACCGAGAAATCGGCCTGCCGGGCGTCGAACCAGCCGATCGCGCCGGCGTAGAGGTGCCGGTCCTCGCGCTCGACCTCGCGGATCAGCTCCATCGTGCGCCGCTTCGGCGCCCCGGTCATGGAGCCGGCGGGGAAGACGGCCCGAAGCGCGTCGACCGGGGTCGTTCCCTCCTGCAGGGAGCCTTCGACGACCGTGACGAGCTGATGCACACCGCGGTAGGACTCCACGCCCATGAGCTGGGTGACGGCGACCGATCCGCGTCGGCACACCCGGCCGAGGTCGTTGCGGACGAGGTCGGTGATCATCAGGTTCTCGCGGCGGAACTTCTCATCCGTGGCCAGGCGCCACCGGGCCAGGGCGTCGCGCTCGGGATCCGCGTCGCGGGGGAGCGTGCCCTTGATGGGGCGCACCTCCGCACGCCCGTCGGCTCCCACGCGCAGCATCCGCTCCGGGGATGCCGACAGCACGACGTGCTCGTCGTGCCGCAGGTACGCCGCATAGGGCGCGGGGCTGCGCGCGCGCAGCGCGAGGTAGTGATCCAGCGGGTCTCCCGGGATCGTGTAGCGCAGAGGGAACGTGAGCACGGCCTCATACGTGTCGCCCGCCCGGAGGGCTTCGTCGAGGCGGTCGAACGCCCGCACGTACGCAGCCCACGGCGAGTCGGTCTCCGCGACGATGGGCCCGAGTTCGGTTTCGGGATGCGGGGCGTCCGCAGCCGCATCCAGCAGCGCCCGCACGCCGTCCGACCGTGCCACCGAGCTCGCGCCGTAACGGACCGTGCGCTCGAGGTGATCGAAGACCACGACGCGATCGACGCGCAGGAAGAAGCCGTCTGCCGGTGAACCCACCTCCGTCGATTCGAGGATCTCCTGGGTGTCGTAGCCGGCGGCGCCGACCCAGGATCCCATCGAGGGGATGCCGGAATCCTCGCCGTGACTGTCCGCGCCGAGCTCGCGCAGGCGGCCGAGGAAGTCGCGTCGAGGGACGGCTCGGGCGCCTGGTGTCTCATGTTCGGGTCCACCGACGACGACGCTCGTGTCGTCGTCGTCGAGGTAGCCCATGACGGAGTAGCGCCCTGACCAGTCGCGGCGATCGGCACTGTCGAGCCAGAAGGCGCGCCGGCGCCCGCGGAGCATCACGGGCGCAAGGTCGACCGGCTCGACCCACCGGGGATACCGCACCAGGGATTCCGGCTCGGTTGCGCTCGGGGGGCCCGGCGCCGCGCGAGGGGCCTCGGCGCCGTCGGGTGGTACGCCGGCTCGCGCGAGGAAGTTCGCGATCATCCGTGCGCCGTCCTCGGTGAGGACCGATTCGGGGTGGAACTGCATGCCCACATGGGGGAGTTCCCGGTGCTCGACGGCCATGACGAGCCCGTCGGGTGTGCGCGCGGTCACACGGAGCATCCCCGGCACGTCGCGGGAGGCGAGCGAGTGGTAGCGCACGACGTGCACGTCGTCGTGAACGCCGCGGAAGAGGCCCGTCCCGTCGTGTTCGAGACGGCTGAGCACGCCGTGGGCCGGTTCGACCCGCTCGACGCTGCCGCCGTGCGCCGCGACGAGACCCTGATGGCCGAGGCATACGCCGAGGATCGCGCGCTCCCGCCGTCGGAAGAGGGCCAGGCATCGTCCGAAGTGGGGCTCCGTCAACGGGTGCCCGGGGCCGGGGGAGACGATGATGGCCGCGTATGCGGACTCGTCGTCGACGTCGAAGTCGTCGATGGCGACGACGTCGGGTCGCATCCCCGTCAGGCGGTCGACGAGCTGAACGAGATTGAACGTGTAGGAGTCGTGGTTGTCGACGATGAGGACGGGCGCACGGCCGTCGTCGCCGGTCATGAGGACGGCGTCGGTGAACTCGCCTGATCCCGAGCCTCGAGGCGGACGACCACCGACTTGGAGGTCGGCGTGTTGCTCACGTCGGCGACGGACTCGAGGGGAACCAGCACATTCGTCTCAGGATAGTACGCCGCGGCGTTCCGCCGCGGCGTGGCGTAGGGGACGATGCGGAACGCCTCTGCGCGGCGCTCGCGCACGGAGCCGTCGGGTGCCGTCCACTCGGAGACGAGATCGACCATGTCCCCGTCGGCGAAGCCCATCTCCGCCACATCCTCGGGATGGATGAGAACAATGCGTCGGCCGCCGTAGACGCCGCGATAGCGGTCGTCCTTGCCGTAGATCGTGGTGTTGTACTGATCGTGTGAGCGGAGAGTCTGCAGCAGGAGACGCCCCGGGGGGATGCGGGGGTACTCGAGCCGGTTGGCGGTGAAACGCGCCTTACCGTCGACCGTCGCGAACCGGCGAGCATCGCGCGGGCCGTTCGGCAGGAAGAAGCTGCGGCCTTTCTGAATGCGTTCCTCATACCGCTCGAAGCCGGGGACGACCTTCGCGATATGCGCACGGATCAGCGCATAGTCGGACTCCATGGCGGCCCAGTCGGCGCGCGGAGTCACCTCCGATCCGGCCCCGTCGGCCTCGAACACGGCCGCGCACAGCCTCGCGAGGATCGCCACCTCGCTCAGAAGTTCCTTCGACGGGGGTGCGAGTCGGCCGCGCGACGCGTGCACCGCGCCCATCGAGTCCTCTACCGTGACGCGCTGATCGCGACCGCCGCGGCGGTCGCCGTCGGTGCGGCCGAGCGTGGGAAGGATGAGCGCTCGGCGGCCGGTCACCGCGTGGGATCGGTTGAGCTTGGTGGACACCTGCACCGTCAAGCCCACGCGGGTCATCGCCTCCTCGACGACGCCGGTGTCCGGGGTGGCGGAGACGAAGTTGCCGCCCATGCACATGAAGACGTCCACGCGCCCGTCCCGCATCGCGCGGATGGCCTCGACCGTGTCGTACCCGTGCTCACGGGGCGGGGAGAACGAGAACTCCTCGCCCAGCGCGCGGAGGAAGTCTTCCGAGGGCTTCTCGTAGATCCCCATGGTGCGATCGCCCTGCACATTGGAGTGCCCGCGCACGGGGCACACGCCGGCGCCGGGGCGGCCGATGTTCCCCTGCAGGAGGAGGACGTTGACGACGTCGCGCAGCGTCGCGACGGAATGCTTGTGCTGGGTCAGCCCCATCGCCCAGCACACGATCGTCGCCCGCGACGTGCGCACCGCCTCGCCGACGCGTCGGATCTCGTCTTCGGTGAGACCGCTCGCGACCTCGAGGTCGGCCCACGACACGTCGTCGATGAGCGCGCGGAAGGCATCGATCCCGCTCGTGTGCGCGGCGATGAACTCGTGATCGAGCACGCCGCCGGTGGTGTTCTCAGCCTCGAGGAGGTGTTTGGCGATGCCGTGGAAGAGAGCCTGATCGCCCCCGAGCCGCACCTGAACGAAATCATCGGCGATGGCCGTGCCGCCCAGGAGCGCTCCGCGCACCGTCTGCGGATTCTCGAAGCGCAGCAGACCCGCCTCCGGGAGGGGGTTGATCGCGATGATCCGCGCACCTCGGTGCTTCGCCTTCTCGAGGGCGGACAGCATCCGAGGGTGATTTGTGCCGGGGTTCTGGCCGGCGACAATGAGCAGGTCGGCCTGATGGATGTCTTCGAGGGAGACGGTGCCCTTGCCGATGCCGATTGTCTCGGTCAGAGCGGAGCCGCTGGACTCGTGGCACATGTTCGAGCAGTCGGGAAGATTGTTCGTGCCGATCCCGCGGACGAGGAGCTGATACAGGAAGGCGGCCTCGTTCGAGGTGCGACCGGACGTGTAGAAGACGGCGCGATCGGGGTCGTCCAACGTGCGCAGGGCGTCGGAGATGAGCTTCAGCGCTGCGTCCCAGCTGACGGGGCGGTAGTGGGTGTCCCCCTCCTCCCGGTACACCGGCTCCGTGAGGCGCCCCTGCTGTCCCAGCCACCAGTCGTCGTGCGCGCGCAGCTCGGCAATCGAATGATCGGCGAAGAAGTCGGACCCGACGCGGCGGACGGTGGCCTCCTCGGCGACCGCCTTCGCGCCGTTCTCGCAGAATTCCGCGAGGTGGCGTTTGTCCTCTTCCGGCCACGCGCAGCCGGGGCAGTCGAAGCCGTCCTTCTGGTTCACCCGCGAGAGCGTGCGCAGCGATCGCACCGTCCCCATCTGCTGCTGCGAGATCTGCAGCGCGTGGAGGACGGCGGGAATCCCCACTGCTGTGCTCTTGCGATCGGAGACGCGCAGGCGGGATTCGTCGATGTCGGAGGCAGGAGGCTTCTTCGCCATGGCGCCATCGTGCCACACCGGGAATGTCTGGTGCGTCCGCTCGTCGCCTCGACTACCGCCGCGGACCACCCGTCAGAGAGCGGCGGTGAGGGCCTGATCGATGTCGGCGAGCAGGTCGTCGACGCCTTCGATGCCGACCGACAGCCGCACCAGGGTCTCGGGCACGGCGAGTTCGGTGCCGCGCACCGAGGCGTGGGTCATCGCGTCGGGATAGTTCAGCAGCGACTCCACGCCGCCGAGCGATTCGGCAAGGGTGAACAGCTTCGTCGCCTCCGAGAAGGCCCGCGCCTGTGCGCCGGTCGCCAGATCGAGCGAGACGATCCCGCCGAAGCCCGACATCTGGGTCGCTGCGATGTCGTGGCCCGGATGCGAGGGCAGTCCGGGGTAGTGCACCGCGGTCACGCGCGGGTCGTCGACAAGCGCCTCCGCGATGCGCTGGGCGTTGGTGCTGTGGCGCTCCATGCGGATGCCGAGCGTCTTGATGCCACGCGTGGTGAGCCAGGCGTCGAGCGGCCCCGAGACGGCGCCGGCGGCGAACTGCAGGAACTTCGTCTTCTCGTGGATGTCGGCGTCGGAGGTCATGATCGCGCCGCCGACGACATCCGAGTGCCCGCCGAGGTACTTGGTCGCCGAATGCACCACGACGTCGGCGCCGAGAGCGAGCGGGCGCTGCAGTGCCGGAGTCGCGAAGGTGTTGTCGACGACGAGCAGGGCGCCGACCTCACGGGCGGAGCGCGCGAGCGCGGCGATGTCGGTGACCCGCAGCAGCGGGTTGCTCGGCGTCTCCACCCAGACCAGCTTCGGGGTCGTCTCCGACAGCGCCTGCTCGACGGCGCTCGGGTCGCTGAGGTCGGCGACGCGCACCGTCACGCCCCAGGGGACGAGGATCTTCGAGATCAGGCGATACGTTCCGCCGTAGGCGTCGTTTCCGAGGAGGATCTCATCGCCCGGGCGCAGCACCCCGCGCAGCAGCGCGTCTTCCGCCGCGAGGCCCGACGCGAAAGACAGGCCGAAGTCGGCGCCCTCGATCGCGGCGAGCTGCCGCTCCAGCGCCGTGCGGGTGGGGTTGCCGGCGCGCCCGTAGTCGTAGCCGTCGCGCAGGTTGCCGATGCCGTCCTGCACGAACGTCGACGAGAAGTGGACCGGGGGGATCACGGCGCCGCTGGTGGCATCCGGCTCCTGACCGGCGTGCACGGCGAGGCTGTTGAAGTCGCGGGCGAGGGGAGAGCTCATGGGGTGTCCTCGGGGTCGGTGTCATCGGATGACGGCAGGTGGGCGGCGAGCCACGAGTCGTCGAAGAGCTTGTTGAGATAGCCGCGGCCGCCGTCGGCCAGGAGCACCACGACGACGGCCTCTTCCGGAAGGTCGCGCGCGGTGCGGAGGGCGGCGACGACGGCCATGCCGCTCGAGCCGCCGACGAGCAGGCCCTCCTCGGTGGCGAGGCGCCGCGTCATCTCGAACGATTCCGCGTCGGAGACGCGCTCGAAGCCGTCGACGGCGTCGGGGTCGAAATTCGGCGGGATGAAGTCTTCGCCCACCCCCTCCACGAGGAAGCCGTGCACGGGGCCGCCGGAGTAGATCGAGCCGACCGGATCCGCGCCGATGATCTGTACGCGGCCGTCGGAGACCTCGTGCAGGTAGCGGCCGGTTCCCGAGATGGTGCCGGCGGTGCCGACGCCGGCGACGAAGTGCGTCACCCGGCCGTCGGTGTCGCGCCAGATCTCCGGCCCCGTGGTCTCGTAGTGACTGCGGGGGGCGGCCGGGTTGGAGAACTGGTCGGGCTTGAACGCACCGGGGATCTCCCGGGCGAGTCGATCGGAGACGGAGTAGTAGGAGTCGGGGTGCTCCGGCGGCACCGCCGTCGGGACCTCGACGATCTCGGCGCCATAGGCGCGCAGGGTGGCGACCTTGTCGCCGGCGAACTTGTCGGGCACCACGCAGATCATGCGGTAGCCGCGCTGCTGGGCGACGATCGCCAGGGCGACCCCGGTATTGCCGCTGGTCGGTTCGACGATGGTGCCGCCGGGCTTCAGCAGCCCCGCGCGCTCAGCCTCGTCGATCATCGCGAGCGCGATCCGATCCTTCGCGGAGCCGCCCGGATTGAGGTACTCGACCTTCGCGAGAACGGTGGCGCGTATGCCCTCGGTCACGGATGTGAGGCGGACCAGCGGGGTGTTGCCGATGAGCTCGGCGATCGATTCGGCGTAGCGCACGGGGGATCCTGGAGTGTCGTGTCCGCGCGCGGTCGCGCGGAGGATGGGTCGTCGAAGAAGCGCGTATGCGCTACAGACAACAGTGACACGTCGAGAACATCCCGGCTATTCTGCGACGCCGGCGCCTCGCCTGGCGAACCGGTGTCGTCATATGACGACACATCGCATCTCAGCGGTCCAGGGACTGGAACCGGCGCACCGAGAGTGGCACGAACACCAGGAACATGCCCGCTGTGAAGATCAGCACGTACACGACCGGATGCTCCAGGGGCCACGAGCCGGTCGAGGCCGCGCTGGTCGGCGCGTTGCCGAACAGCTCGCGGACCGCCTGCACGAGCGCGGAGACCGGGTTCCACTCGGCGAAGATGCGTAGCGGGCCCGGGAGGTTCTCGCTGGGGACGAAGGCGTTGGAGATGAAGGTGGCCGGGAAGAGGATGAGGAAGGACGCATTGTTGATGACCTCGGGGCTGCGCACCAGGATGCCGAGGAAGGCCATCACCCATGAGAACGCGTAGGAGAACAGTGCCAGCAGCCCGACGCCGATCGCGAAGTCCGCCGCCGAGGACTCGACGCGCCATCCGACCGCGAGTCCGGTGAGCATCATGACCACGAGCGAGAGCACGTTGATGACGAGATCGCCGAGCGTGCGGCCGATGAGCACCGCCGACGGGTTCATCGGCAGGGTGCGGAACCTGTCGATGATGCCGTCTTTCAGGTCCTGCGCCATCGCGGAGCCGGAGTACGTGGAACCGAAGACGATCGTCTGCGCGAAGATGCCGGCCATGAGGAACGACGTGTAGTCCTCGCCCGGCACGTCGATCGACGATCCGAACACGAAGGTGAACAGCAGCACGAACATGATCGGCTGGATGAGCGTGAACACGAGGATGTCGGGAACGCGCACGATCTTCTTGATGTTGCGCCAGGTCGCGACGTAGCCGTCGGAGAGGAAACGAGACAGCGGCGAACCGGGGAGTGGTTCGAGGGTGCTGCGAGCCGGGCGTTCGGTGCCGTGCCCGGTGCCGTGGCCGGCGGTCGTCATGCCGCCGTCTCCTCGTCGTCGCCCTCGGCGGCATGGCCGGTCAGCTGCAGGAAGACATCGTCGAGCGTGGGGCGCCGCATGCCGGCGTCGTGCAGGGTGATGCCGGCATCCGCCGCGTCGGTGATGATGCGCGCGAGGGCGTCTGCGCCGTCGGCGACGGGTGCGACGACCGTGCGTTCGCCGTCGGTCGCGATCGGGCCCGTGCCGTAGCGCTGCAGGATCTCGCGTGCCGGCGCCACCTGGGCGTCGTCGACCACCGTGACGGCGACGCGCTGTCCGCCGACGGAGGCCTTGAGCTGGTCGGCGGTGCCCTCGGCGATCACGCGGCCGGCGTCGATGATCGAGATCGAGTCGGCGAGGCGGTCGGCCTCCTCGAGGTACTGCGTGGTCAGCAGCACCGTGGTGCCGCCGTCGACGAGGGACTCGATGACATCCCACAGGGCCAGGCGACTGCGGGGATCGAGCCCCGTCGTCGGTTCGTCGAGGAAGAGCACGGGTGGATTGATCACGAGGGCGCCGGCGAGGTCGATGCGACGCCGCATGCCGCCGGAGAACCCCTTGACGGGACGGTTCTGCGCCTCGACCAGGTCGAACAGCTCGATGAGCTCCCGGGCGCGACGCGTCGCTTCGCGGCGCCCGAGGTGGTAGAGCAGGCCGACCATCAGCAGATTCTCGAACCCGGTGAGGTTCTCGTCGACGGCGGCGTACTGGCCGCTCGCGCCGCTCATGCGCCGGATCGCCTGGGGGTCTGCGAGCACATCGACCCCGTCGATCGTGGCCGAGCCGGAATCGGGCCGGATGAGGGTGGTGAGCACCTTCACGGTCGTCGTCTTGCCGGCGCCGTTGGGACCGAGGAGGGCCGCGACGGTCCCCTCGGGGACGGACAGGTCGAGTCCGTCGAGGGCGCGCAGCGCGGGCGCGCCCTTGGGTCGATACGTCTTGACGAGTTCGTTCGCCTCGATGAACGCCATGCCGGGATGGTACTGCCAGCGTGCGACATCGAGGCGAACGAACTCTGTCGCGACGTCCTCAGGCCTTGCGGGACTCCTCGAGGAGCTCCGGGTGGTGGATGGCAGCCACGTCGGGGTGGGCCCGCAGCCGCGACTTCAGCTGGTTCTCCCCGTACGTGCCGTGGATGATGTTGTCGGGGTCCTGCTCGATGCCCCGGGAGGTCGACCGGTACTGCTCGTCGATGTCGAGACGGGGCATCTGCACCGCGAGCGCGGGGTTGAAGAACATGGGCACCGAGATGCGCTCGGTGCCTTCGGCGGGAGCGATCACCCGGTGCACCGTCGCGCGCAGGTATCCGTCGGTCGCCCACTCCAGCAGTTCGCCGATGTTGACGATGAGGGCGCCTTCGACCGGGGGCACGTCGTACCATTCCCCTTCGTACTCCACCTGGAGCCCGCCGGCGCCCGGCTCGATCCACAGCAGCGTCAGAACACCGGCGTCCTTGTGCTTGCCCACGCCCTGGCGAGACGGCGCGTCATCGGGTACGCCCGGGTAGCGCACGATCTTGAGGTGGGTCTGCGGGTCCTCGGCGAAGAGGTCCAGCAACGTGTGCGGCTCCGCGCCGAGCGACTGCGCCCACGCCTCGAGCAGGCGCCGTCCGATTGCGGTGAGCGTCTCGGACCACTCCTCGACCACCTCGCGCAGCTCGGGGAGCGCGCTCGGCCACAGATTCGGCCCTTCGAGGACAACGTAGGCCGGGTCCTCCGGGCCGCGCTCGATCGGTTCACGACCGGGGCCGATGTCGATCTGCTCGCGCCAGTCGACCTGACCCTGCGTCAGCTCGCCGCCGAGGCGGGCGTACCCGCGGAAGTGCGGTGAGGTGAGGTTCTCGATCTCGAGCTTGGCCTCGTCGGGCAGGGCGAAGAACGCACGAGAGGTCGTCAGCAGGCGCTCCTGCAGCTCGTCGGGGATGCCGTGTCCGACGAGGCTGAAGAAGCCCACCTCGTGGGTGGCACGACGCAGCTCGGCGCGGAAGCGGTCGGCGGCCTCGGGGCCGTCGTCCAGCAGGGAAAGATCGAGGACGGGAACGGGGGAGTCGGTCATGACGACGAAAATAAGCCGTC
>NZ_DEPK01000201.1:6442-13080 GCF_002358725.1 Microbacterium sp. UBA3394 | reverse complement strand
CGCCGACGCGCTCCGCCGGGCGGCAAGATGTCGTTAACCCGTTCGCCACGACACGTTGACAGGATCCCGAATCATGGAAGACCCGCGGACCCAGAGCCTGCGCGAGTACATCGAGCACCTCCGCGAGAGCGGCTACTCCGTCGCGAACGGGCACACACCCGACCCGGACCTGATCGATCCCGAGGGGAATCCGGTCTACACGTGGCAGGAGGGCTATCCCTACGCCGAGCGCATGGATCGCGACGAGTACGAGATCGAGAAGTACCGGCTGCAGGTGGAGCTGTTGAAGTTCCAGTACTGGCTCGAAGACACCGGCGGACGCGCCATGATCCTCTTCGAGGGACGTGACGCGGCGGGCAAGGGCGGCACCATCAAGCGCTTCACCGAGCACCTGAACCCCCGCTCCTCGCGGGTGGTCGCCCTCACGAAGCCGACTGAGCGCGAGCAGGGCCAGTGGTACTTCCAGCGCTACGCGAAGCACTTTCCGAGCGCGGGTGAGATCGTCATGTTCGACCGCTCCTGGTACAACCGTGCCGGCGTCGAACGCGTCATGGGCTTCTGCTCCGACGAGGAGTACGAGACCTTCATGGATCAGGCGCCGACCTTCGAGAAGATGCTGATCGACAGCGGCATCCACCTCACGAAGTTCTGGTTCTCCGTCTCGCGCACCGAGCAGCGCACCCGCTTCGCCATGCGTCAGCTCGATCCGGTGCGCCAGTGGAAGCTGTCGCCGATGGACATCGCCTCGCTCGACCGGTGGGAGGACTACACCGCCGCGAAAGAGGAGATGTTCCGCCGCACCGACAAGAAGCACGCACCGTGGACGATCGTGCGCTCCAACGACAAGAAGCGAGCGCGGCTGAACGCGATGCGGTTCTTCCTCAATCAGTTCGACTACGAGGGCAAGGATCACGACGTGATCGGTGAACCCGATCCGCAGCTGGTCATGCGCGGCAAGCAGGAGACCGCCGACGAGTGACGCGCGCCGTCCTGGGCCGCCGGGTCGCTCAGGCCCGCCGGCGCGCGCGGTAGGCGGCGACCGCCTCGCGGTTCGTGCACGCGGTCGAGCAGTACTTACGCGACCGGTTGCGCGACAGGTCGATCACGACGCCGTCGCAGTCCTCTGCGGCGCACCGGCCGAACCGGCTCGTCTCGTCGGCGCGGATGACGTCGATCATGGCCATCGCCGTCTCCACGAGGATCCGCTCGTGGATCGGGCGGTCATCGGTCGTGGCGTGGATGTGCCAGTCGGTATCGCCATGCCGGGTGAGCTGCGGCACGGCGCCCTGCTCGGCGAGGATCGCGTTCACGAGGGTGACCGCATCGTCGCGGTCGGCGACGAACAGCGCACGCAGCCGGGGGCGGATCGCGCGGACCGGCTCGAGGTCGGCCGCGGTGGGGGCGGCGCCGGTGTAGGCGAAGCGCACGTAGAACTCCTGCAGCGCCTCGATCGTCGTGAGCGTGTCGGGAGCGAGCGCGGAGTTCGCCAGGTGCACCGACGACTCCAGCGCTTCGACCGTGTCAGGAGCGAACGTCATGTTGACACATTACCAACAGTGATCGTAGTGTCATGAGCCATGAGCTCCTTCGCACATGACACCCGCGTGGGGACCGTGGCCGGCGGCATGGCCTTCGCCCTCGTCGCCGCGGTTGCGTTCGGGTTGTCGGGGAGCCTCGGAAAGGGGCTCCTCGAGATCGGCTGGACCGCGGGATCTGCGACGCTCGCGCGCGTGGCGATCGCCGCGGCCCTGCTCGCGATCCCGGGCGCGATGGCCCTCCGTGGCCGGTGGGGAACGGTGCGCCGCGCGCTGCCGACCGTGCTCCTGTACGGGCTGTTCGCCGTCGCGGGCGCTCAGCTGTGCTTCTTCTTCGCCGTGGCGCAGATGGACGTGGGGGTGGCGCTCCTGGTGGAGTACACCGCGCCCGTCGCGGTGGTGCTGTGGCTGTGGTTGCGACGTGGGCAGCGACCCACGTCTCTGACGCTGGCGGGAGCGGTGGTCGCGGCGGTCGGCCTGCTCCTTCTGCTCGGCGTCCTCGGCGGCGTGTCCGTCAGCATCGGCGGCGTCGCGTGGGCGCTCGGGGCGATGGTCGGGCTCGCGGTCTACTACCTCGTCTCGGGCGACGACGCGCACGGCCTCCCGCCGGTCACCCTCGCCGCGGGGGGCCTTCTGGTCGCCGTGGTGATCCTCGCCGTCGCGGCCGGCGCCGGCATCCTGCCGATGGGTGTCGGCACCGGCATGGTGGAGTTCGCCTCCTTCTCCGCGCCCTGGTGGGGTGTGGTGCTGGTGCTCGGCGTGGTCACCGGGGCAGTGTCGTACGTCAGCGGCATCGCCGCCGCGCGGCGCCTCGGCGCCCGCCTCGCGTCATTCGTGGGGCTCACCGAGGTGCTCGCGGCAGCGCTGCTGGCGTGGCTGCTGCTCGGTGAGGCCCCGCGGGCGGTTCAGGTCGTCGGCGGCGCGCTCGTGCTCGTCGGCGTCGTGCTGGTCAAGCTGGCTGAGCCTCGTCGGGCCGCGCAGCCGCTTCCTCTTCCACAGGCTTCCTGATCGCGCGGATCGCGAGGACGCCGCCGGCCAGGGCCGCGACGGTGACGATCAGCCCGAGCCACACCAGCGTCGTCGCGGCGAGCACGACGTAGCCGAGCAGCGCCGAGACGGCGGCGACGGCCACGAACGGCAGCTGCGTGACGACGTGGGTGATCACGTTGCAGCCGGCTCCGGTCGAGGACAGGATCGTCGTGTCGGAGATGGGGGAGCTGTGGTCGCCCGCGACCGCACCGGCCAGCACGGCGCCGAGCATGGGCAGCAGCAGCTCCGGCGCATCCACCGCGTTGGCGATGCCGCCGACGATCGGCAGCAGGAGCCCGAACGATCCCCACGACGTGCCCGTCGAGAAGGCCATCGCCGCGGCGAGCAGGAACACGATCGGGATGAGCCAGGCCGGCGGCACGTCGGACACCTCGACGAGTTCACCGAGATATGCACCCGTGCCCAGCGTGTCGATGAGACCGCCGAGCATCCACGCCAGGATGAGGATGCCGATCGCCGGAGACATCGCCTTGAGGCCGCCGAGCCATCCCTGCCCGAAGCTGCTCCAGCCGAAGCGGGGGTTGTCGGTCGTGTAGCGCACGTAGTAGTAGATCGCGCACGCGAGCCCGAGGATGCCGCCGTAGATGAGGGCGAGGCTCGTATCGGTCGAGGCCAGGATGTCCACCGGCGCCCATGATCCCGACGCGGAGTATCCGGTCCACACGATGCCCGCGAAGACGCCGATCACGAGGGCGACGAACGGCACGATGATCGCTCGCTTGGCTCCCGGGCGGTGCACCGGGAGGTTGTCGGTGAGCTGCCCCGGGATCACCTCGCCGTCGGCGTACGGGCGCCCCTCGACGAGAGCGCGCCGCTCCTCACGGCGCATCGCGCCGAAGTCCGCGCGAAAGGCGATGACCAGCCACACCAGCAGGGCGGCCGCGATCGCGTAGTAGTTCGACGCCGCGGCGCCGAGGAACGCCTCGACGCTGCTGATGCCGAGGGTCGAGGCGGCGACGATCGGGGCGAGGATGCCGATGATGTAGGCGCCCCAGCTGGAGAACGGGGCGAGGACCGCGATGGGTGCCGAGGTCGAGTCGACGATGTAGGCGAGCTTCGCCCGCGAGATGCGGTGCTGATCGGTGACGGGCCGGCTGATCTGGCCGACGGCGAGCGCATTGAAGTAGTCGTCGATGAAGATGACGATGCCGAGGATCGCCGGCAGGATCTGCCCACCGCGGCGGGTGCGGATGCGCTTCACAGCCCAATCGGCGAACGCCTGGGTGCCGCCGGACATGAGGATGAAGGCCGCGATCACCCCGAGGAGAACGATGAACAGCAGGATGTAGATGTACCAGGTGTTGAGGGCGCCGTCCTCCCAGAACAGCACCGCGAAGGAATCCCACACGAGTGCGAGCGTGCGCAGGGGATCGAACTCGGCGATGAGCAGCGCGGCGACGAGAACGCCGGCGCCCAGGCTGATCATCACTTTCTTCGTGACGATCGCGAGGACGATCGCCACGACCGGAGGGATCACCGTCAGCCACGGTGCGGATTCGATCATGGGACATCCTCTCGTTGTGCCGCCTGAACGTACCCAGCCGAGCGCCCGGCGTCAACGGTCGCCGCTGCACGCGGTCGTGTGGACACCATCGGGAGCCGACGGCAGGATCGGGGGATGACGATCCGTCCGAACCGCAGCGATCCCGATTCCGTGCGCGACGCCACGTGGGCGGTGCACGGCGGCAACGCGCCCGACCCCGGCACCGGCGCCCTGCGGACGCCTCTCGTGATGGCGAACTCCTACGTGCTCCCGGAGGATCCCTCGACCATCGACTGGTCCGACACCGAGGGGCTCGTCTACACACGGAACGGCGGCGTCAACCAGATCGCGCTCGAGCGCAAGCTCGCCGCGATGGAGGGCGGCGAGGCGGCGGCGGTGTTCGCGTCGGGGGTCGCGGCACTGCACGCGGTGTTCTTCACCCTCTTGAAGAGCGGCGATCACGTCGTCGTCTCCGACGTGGGATACGAAGCCGTGTGGCGCCTGTTCAGTGAGCTGCTGCCGGAGCGGTACGGCATCGAGGCGACCTTCGTCGACGTGTCCGATCCCGCTGCGGTGCGGGCGGCGCTGCGGCCCGAGACGCGCATGATCCACGTCGAGACCATCGCCAATCCCACCACGCAGGTCGCCGACATCCGGGGTCTCGCCGATATCGCGCACGAGGTGGGCGCGATCTTCACGGTCGACAGCACCTTCACCCCGCCCCCGTTCTACCGGCCGCTCTACGACGGGGCCGACCTCGTCATCCACTCCCTCACGAAGTACATCAACGGCCACGGTGACGCCCTCGGCGGTGCGGTCATCGGCGACGCCGGGCTCGTCGACCGCGTCAGGCGGGATGCGCTGGTCGACGTGGGCGGGGTGATCTCGCCGTTCAACGCCTGGCTGATCCTGCGCGGATCGGTGACGCTGCCCCTGCGCCTGCAGCAGCACTTCGCCTCCGCGACGACGATCGCCCGGCTGCTCGACGCGGAGCCGCGCATCGCGTTCGTGGCCTATCCGGGTCTCAGCAACCACCCCGACCACGAGGTCGCGACCCGGCAGTTCGTCGGGCGCGGCTACGGCGGCATGCTCGCGTTCGCGCTCGACGGCGACGCCGACCTGCAGAACACGTTCGTGTCGCAGCTGGGCGTCATCACCTCGGCGTTCTCCCTCGGTCACGACGAGTCGCTGATCGTGCACGTGGGTACCGAGACGCGAGGCGGCGCGGAGAACTACCCCGAGGCGTTCCGGCGCTTCGGGCACCTGCGGCTCTCGGTCGGTCTCGAAGATGTCGATGATCTCGTCGCCGACATCACAACGGCGCTGGAGCGCACCCTCGGCTGAGCGTGGCGCCCTGGCGCGGAGTCACGGCGTCGCGAGACAGGCGGCGCCCACGAGCGGTGCGTCGCCGCCGAGCTCGGCGCGCACGACCTCGCTCGCTCGGGATGTCGGCAGCACGGCGGCGGCGCGCGCCGCCTCCTGCACCAGGTGCACGTAATCGTCGCTCACGAACGAGAAGCCCCCGCCGATGACGTAGGGGCGCACATCCAGCAGGGCGCCCACGCTCGCGATCGCCTGACCGACCGCGGTCGCCGATCGCACGATCGTGGCGCGCGCGGTCTCGTCACCCGCCGCGGCATCGCGGGAGAGTTCTTCGCCCGTCTCGCCGGTCCAGCCCTGGGTGCGGGCCCAGCGCACCGATGCCGGGCCCGAGGCGATCTCCTCGAGCGTGTCTTCGCGCGCGCTGGTGACCGACCGGCTCGGCGTGAGACGCACCTGGCCGATGTGGCCCGCGTTGCCGCTGTCGCCGGCGAGCATCCGCCCACCCAGCACGATGCCGCCGCCGACGCCGGTCGAGACCACCATGCACACGCTGCTGTCGGCATCGCGTGCTGCGCCGTAGCGGGCCTCCGCCAGGGCGATGCACGTGCCGTCGAGGGCGAGGGTGACCGGCACGTCGTCGCCGACGACGTCTGCGACGACGGCAGCGAGGGGGAAGTCCGTCACGGGCAGGTTCAGGGGCGAGATGGTGCCCGCGTCGCGGTCGAGCGGACCTGCGCTGCCGATGCCGGCGCCGTCGACGCGCGCATCCGCGGGCGCCGAGGCGAGCGTGCGCTTCACGGTCTCGCGCACGGCCGCGGTCAGGGCGGTGGCATCTGCGGCTCGCCCGGTCGGGGTGCGGTGGCGAGTGCCCTCGAGGATGACACCGTCGCGGACGAGCGCCGCCTCCACCTTGGTGCCGCCCAGATCGACGGCGAGGATGCAGGCCTGCGGTGTCGTTTCGCTCACCCGTCGATCGTAGTGACGCCGCCTTACCCCGGCGGCGGCATCGCGGTACCGTGGCGGCATGACGCTCCGCACGCAGGTGTGCATCGCCGGTGGGGGACCGGCAGGTGTCCTGCTCGGACTGCTGCTCGCCCGTGAGCGAGTGGATGTCGTCGTGCTCGAGAAGCACGCCGATTTCTTCCGCGATTTCCGGGGAGACACCGTGCACCCGTCGACGGTGAACCTGATCGACGACCTCGGTCTGCGCTCGGCGTTCGATGCCATCGCGCACAAGCCGCTGCCGA
>NZ_DEPK01000201.1:0-6231 GCF_002358725.1 Microbacterium sp. UBA3394 | reverse complement strand
CGCGCACGGCCGAAGGCGACCTCGAGGTCGAGGCCGCGTTGACGGTGGCCGCCGACGGTCGAGATTCGACCGTGCGCGAGGCGCTCGGGATGGCAGCCGCGTGAGTACGGCGTACCGGCCGACGTGGCGTGGTTCCGCCTTCCCGAACCAAGCGACGCCGATGCCCGACACGCTGGCATGGATCACCGAGGAGACGATGCTCGTCACGTTTCCTCGGCCCGGGATACCTGCAGAGCGCCATGCTCATCCCGAAAGGATCGTTCGACGCGATCCGCGCGGAGGGGATCGACGGCTTCCGCGAACGCATCGTGCGTGCTGTGCCGCGGCTGGCCGCCGAGGCGGCCGAACTGGGCTCGTTCGAGAACGTCAAGCTCCTCTCGGTGCAGATCAACCGCCTCGACCGGTGGCACACGCCCGGTGCGCTGCTGATCGGCGACGCGGCGCATGCGATGTCTCCGGCGTTCGGCGTGGGCATCAACTACGCCGTGCAGGACGCCGTCGCCGCCGCGCGCCTGCTGGCACCCGCTCTCCGGTCCGGCGCGGAATCGGTGATCGACCGCGCGGCGGCTGCGGTGCAGGGTCGGCGTGAGCGTCCGACGGCGATGATGCAGCGCATCCAGCGTGCCGTCCATGCCCGGATCGCGACCGGCCGGGGCGTGAAGATCCTGGATGACCCGCCGACCCGCCGGCAGCGCATCGCGATGCGCCTCGCGCTGCCGCTGCTGCGGCCGCTCGCCGCGCGCATCGTCGGATACGGATTCCGTCCCGAGCGCCTTCGCTGACCGCGGCCTCCCGCCGTCGCGCCCGTTCGCGCGCCCGATACGCCGCGAGAAACACCGAACCGCGCGAAACACCACGCATCGCGCGGTTTCTCGGGCCGTTCGGCGTTTCTCGACGGCCGTGTCGACGGGGCGAGCGGGTGGATGAGCGATCTCTCATCAACCGATCGGGCGAGCGTTCCGGATGACTCCATGTGCGGCGGAAGTCGCACGGAACGGAAGGAAGAATCCATGCGCAAGAACATCACTCGAGCAGGACTCCTGGCGACCGGCTTCGGCGCCGCCGCCCTCGTCACGACCGGCCTGGCGCTTCCCGCCTCCGCCGACGACACCATCTCCTCGACCGACGAGACGGTGACCACGACGAGCGCGATGACCTCGCTCGACGCGTTCCAGACCTGGGTGCACGACGCCATCGACGCCGGCGGCAACACCGCGGCGCTCGACACCACCCTCGTGGAGGGCCCGCTGGTCAGCGACGTCGGCAACGGTGCGATCCTCTCCGGCAACGACACGCCGATCGGGTCCGACAACAGCGTCGATGCTCCCATCGGATCCGGCAATTCGACCGACATCGATGCTCCCGTCGGATCGGGCAACGATGTCGCCTCGGGCAACGAGGTCTCGGGCAATGACGTGGGCAGCGGAAACGACACCGCGTCGGGCAACGAAACCGCGTCGGGGAACGACACCTCCGTGGCCGATGACGCTTCGATCGGCGACGTGGGCGCCGAGGTCGGCGACGTGACCAATGACGTCAGCGGCGAGGTCGGCGATGTGACCAGCGACGTCTCCGGCGAGGTGGGCGACGTCGTCGGTGACGTCTCCAGCGACGTCGACGACCTCGTGGGCGATGTCTCCGGCGACGTCGACGGCCTGGTCGGCGGTCTCCTCGACTGACCGCCCGGCGTGAGAAACGCGCCGAGCATCTCGCATCGCGGGGTGTCTCGGCGCGTTCGGCGTTTCTCGGCACCTCTGCCTGCCGGGGCCGACGGGCGCTTCAGGCGGTGAAGAGCGGCGCCGAACCCAGAACGCGGTCGGGGGTGAGCCGGATGACCACGCGCTGCGGGTTGGGGCGCGGCGTGCGGTATCGCACACCGTAGAGCCGCTCAGCCAGCGCGACGGCATCGGCATCGCGCTCGATCACGGCACGGCCGGCGATCGACATCCACTGCGGCCCCGCCACCTGACCCACGCTCGCCCGGGAGTCGCGTTCGATGTTGCGCACCTTCTGGCTGCCGTCGGAGGTGATGATCCGCACCACGCCCTCGTGCACGGTGTAGCCGACCGCGACGACGTGGATGCCGCCGTCCCTGGCCATGGTCGACAGGGTGGCGAGGTGGTAGTCAGCGAGGAAGGCCTGGCCGTCGGCGGACAGGGAATCGAGTGAGCGGGTCATCGGGTCGTCCTCACGCCATCCGGGAGAGGATCGCATCCATGACCCGGTCGGGAAGCGTACGCCGCAGTCTCACGATGAGTCCCGCCGTGAACGGAACCGCGTAGCGGCTGCGCGGGCGGCTCGTGGTCACGGCCGTCACGATCGTCCGGGCGACGTCCTCGGGCGCGGCCGATATCGGACCCTCGTCAACGCGCGTGTAGTTCGCGTACATCCGTTGGGCCTGCCCCGCATACGCGCCATCGCCGGAGTGCTCGAGGAGGCTCTCGCGCGAGATGGTGTTCCACTCGGTGCGCACCGGGCCCGGCTGCACGATCACGACGTCGATGCCGTGCGGTGCCAGTTCCAGCCGGAGGGAGTCGCTGAGCCCCTCGACGGCGAACTTGGTGGCGTGGTACCAGCTGCCCAGGGGCTCGTAGATGTGCGCGCCGATCGAGGAGATGTTGATGATGCGCCCGCGACCGAGCTCGCGCATCGTCGGCAGCACGAGCTGGGTCAGGCGGGCCAGGCCGAAGATGTTGACATCGAACTGCCGCCGCGCTTCGTCGAGCGGAACGTCTTCGAGGGCCCCGTAGGAGCCGTAGCCGGCGTTGTTCACCAGCACGTCGATGCGGCCGCGCTCGCCGACGATGCGGTCGACCGCGGCCGTCATCGACGCCTCGTCGGTCACGTCGAGCTCGATCGCTGTTCCGCCGGCGTCGCTGATGGCGTTCATCCGGTCGACGCGGCGCGCGCCCCCGTAGACGGCCCAGCCCCTCTCGAGGAGGGCGAGGGCGGTCGCGAGGCCGATGCCGGACGAGGCGCCGGTGACGAGGGCGACGGGGGTGGGGGTGGAGGAGGCCATGCGTCCAGTCCACCACGCCGGTCTCACCCTCGGGCCCGATACGCGTCGCCGATCCAGCGCGCATACGCATGCCACGGGTCGGTGTCACCGCGCAGGTCGGCGACGAAGGACAGCAGATCGCGGTCGGCGCGGAACCACTCGCCCCCTTCGCGCAGGGCGGCGAACCGGATGTGGCGCTCGCGTTCGCGGGCGCGATCACCCGGTTCGAAGGCGAGGAGTTCGTCGTGCCGGATCGCTGCCAGCCGCTGCCGGGGACGGGCGGACGTGCCGATCTTCACCCTCGCGTCGAACCGCAGGTAGTAGACCACGTCGACCCGCGGCGGCGGGAGGTCGGCGTCGGGTGCGTCGCCGTATCGCCACAGGCACACCGCGCACCGCCATCCGTCGTCGGCGCGGGTGCCGCGGCTGCCGCCGCACAGGAGGCACGGCCCCGGCATCGCATGCGGCGCCGCCCGCATCGCTTGCCCCGGTGTCGCACTGTCCACGCACGCAATCTACGTGCGGCGTGCGACACCGAGAGCGGCGGCGCGGCTCAGTGCGTGAAGGCGGTCGTCTGACCCTCCACCGGCATCGGGGTCTCGAGGCGGTCGAGGTGATCGACGGCTTCCCGGATGTCGCGCAGGAGCGCGTCGGCGAGGCTGTGCGAGAGGCCGTTGCGCACGACGATGCGCTGCACGACGAGATCGGCGAGACCGTCGGGCATGGGGTAGGCGGGCACGAGCCATCCCTTGAGGCGCAGCCGCTCGGACAGGTGGTAGAGGTTCCAGGTGTCGGTGTGGCCGTCGGCCTGCTGCCAGGCGAACACCGGGATGTCGGTGCCGTCGTTCCACAGCTCGAACGCGTCCATCTTGCCGATCTCGGTCGCCAGGTACACCGCGACATCCTGAGACGCCTGCTGCACGCGACGGTAGCCATCCCACCCGAGACGCAGGAACAGGTAGTACTGCAGCAGAACCTGGGCCCCCGGGCGGGAGAAGTTCAGAGCGAAGGTCGGCATGTGGCCGCCGAGGTAGGTGACGTCGAAGACGAGGTCCTCCGGAAGGTCGGAGACCGAGCGCCACACGACCCAGCCGAGACCCGGATAGACCAGGCCGTACTTGTGAGCGGACGTGCTGATGGACACGACGCGCTCGACGCGGAAGTCCCACTCCAGGTCGGGCTGGAGGAACGGGGCGATCATCCCGCCCGAGGCGCCGTCGACGTGGATCTTGACATCGAGCCCGGTCGAGGCCTGGATCGCATCGAGGGCCTTCGCGATCTCGGCGACCGGCTCGTACATGCCGGTGTAGGTCACACCCATGATCGCGACGACGCCGATCGTGTTCTCGTCGACGTAGTCGGCCAGGTCGTGTCCGTCGAGCACCTTGTGCTCGCGGGAGATGGGCACGTATCGGGGCTCCACGTCCCAGTAGTTGCAGAACTTCTCCCAGCACACCTGCACGGCCGACGACAGCACCAGGTTGGGCTTGTCGGTGGGCAGTCCCTTCGCGCGTCGCGCGTGCTGCCAGCGGCGCTTCAGGGCGAGTCCGCCGAGCATGCACGCCTCGCTGGAGCCGATGGTGGATGTGCCGATCGCGTCGTCCGCGTCGGGCACGTTCCACAGGTTCGCGATCATCTTCCAGCACCGCGACTCGATCTCCGCGGTCTGCGGATACTCGTCCTTGTCGATCATGTTCTTGTCGGCGGACTCCTTGTAGAGCTTCTCCGCCGATGCATCCATCCACGTGCCGACGAATGTCGCGAGATTCAGGCGCGCGTTCCCATCGAGCATCGACTCGTCGTGCACGACCTGATACGCCGTGTCGGGGAGGGACTCGCCGTCGGGAAGGCGGTCGATCGGGAAGTCCGTCGCCTCGCCGTCGCGGGCGAAGAGCGGGTTGAGTTCGGTGCGGGAGACATCGTCGGGACGAGCGGCCGTGTCGGTCATGCAGGTTCTCCTCGGGTGGGTGAGCCTCCAGACTGCCCGGTGCGCGATCATGCCGCCACCCTCCGCCGCGGGTGTGATGTCAACCCCCTCGCAAGAGCCCGCGCGGGCGGTTCGACTGGACCGGTCAGACACGACGAGAGGATCGACATGCGCGCATTGACCTGGCAGGGCCGGCGGAACGTCTCGGTGGAGACGGTGCCCGACCCGCGGATCGAGGAGCCGACCGACGCGATCGTCCGCATCACGTCCACGGCGATCTGCGGATCCGACCTGCATCTCTACGAGATCTTCGGTCCGTTCATCGATCCGGGCGATGTGCTCGGCCACGAGCCCATGGGCATCGTCGAAGAGGTCGGCGCCGCGGTGACGAACCTGTCGCCCGGCCAGCGGGTCGTCATCCCGTTCAACATCTCGTGCGGTGAATGCTTCATGTGCCGCCGCGGGCTGCAGTCGCAGTGCGAGACGACGCAGGTGACCGAGTACGGCACCGGTGCTTCGCTGTTCGGCTACACCAAGCTCTACGGTCAGGTTCCCGGGGGTCAGGCCGAGCTGCTGCGCGTTCCGCTGGCCGACTACAACACGGTGCCCGTCGGCGCGGACCTGCCCGATGACCGATACCTGTTCCTCAGCGACATCCTCCCCACGGCCTGGCAGGGCGTCGACTATGCGAGCGTGCCGGACGGGGGAACCCTCGCGGTGCTGGGGCTCGGCCCGGTGGGGCAGTTCGCTGCCCGGATCGGTGCGCACCGGGGCTTTCGGGTCATCGGGATCGACCCCGTCGCCGAATGGCGCGACATGGCGGCCCGGCACGGGGTCGAGGCGCACGGCGACGACGACGCGGTCGAGCGGGTGCTCAGCGAGACCGCCGGGCGCGGGGCGGATGCCGTCATCGACGCCGTCGGCATGGAGGCGCACGGCGCACCGTTCATCCGAGCCGCCCACCACGCCCTCGGCCACCTGCCCGACGCGGTCACCCGGCCCGTCATGGACAAGGCGGGTGTCGATCGCCTGGCGGCGGTGTATTCCGGCATCGACATGGTGCGCCGCGGCGGCACCCTGTCGATCAGCGGCGTCTACGGCGGCGATGCCGACGTGCTGCCGATGAAGACGATGTTCGACAAGCAGCTGAGCCTGCGGATGGGGCAGTGCAACGTCAAGCGCTGGATCGACGACATCATGCCGCTCGTCGAGGACGCCGCCGACCCCTTGGGGATCGACGACCTCGTCACCCACCACGCATCGCTCGAAGACGCTCCCTCGCTCTACGAGACGTTCCAGAAGAAGG
>NZ_DEPK01000087.1:0-10091 GCF_002358725.1 Microbacterium sp. UBA3394 | reverse complement strand
GAGTCCCCTCAGGTCCACGTAAGTTGAGAAATTCGAAATCTGCCCCGTCTGATGGCGGGGCAGTTTCGCGTCCGGGGACGGTTGGGGCATCTCGCCCCCGTGCTCCTGGGCGAGGACAGCGGCCGCCGGTTCTGCTGGCACGAACGTGACGTGTTCGTCCTCGTCGATGACTATTCGCTTGAACAGCGCGCGGTTGAGCATGCGGCGTTCAGCAGGTTCGCACTTGCTGTAGAGGTCACCGAGGTCGGTGAGGACATCGACGATCTGATCGAGCCCCTCGTGAGCGCTGTGGTAGGTGTTCGCGAGGTTGTCGAGCCGGCTGTTGATGGCGTCGAGGCTTGTGCGGATGCGGTCCTGTTCGCTCTTGAGCAGGTCGAGCGGGATGGCGTCGGCGTAGTGGGCTTGGACGAGCTTGAGGCGTTCGGCATCGAGCTTCTCGCGCTGGGTGGTCAATACGGTGCGTTCGTTGTCGCTGGAGGCTTCGAGCTGGTCGAACACTTGGTGCAGTACCTGGCTGACGTGCTCGGCTTCCTCGTCGGTGAGCCCGTTGGTGCCGTAGTCGCGTTCGACGCGGTCCTCGATCCGTTCGGCGAGGATCGCCGAGCGGGTGCAGCCGTTCTTCTTGCGCCGCCCTGAACAGGTGAAGTACTCGTAGCGATCTCCTTGCTTGTCCCGGGGCCGTTCGATCATGAGCTTGGCGCCACACGAGCAGCACAAGCTCCCCTTGAGGTAGTGGTCGTACTTCTGAGGCCGCTCACCGACAGCGTTCTTCGCATCGAGCTGCGTCTGGACCCGCAGCCAGTTGTCCGGGTCGGCCAGCGGGATGTGGGCGCCGTCGTAGGTGACGCCGCGGAAGGTCACGGTGCCCTGGTAGTAGGGGTTGGTCAGGATTTTGTGCAGCCCGGTGGTGGAGACCGGCTTTGCCGGCTGTGAGGGTGTGGAGCGGGTCGTCAGGCCGCGGGTCTTCAACTCGCGGGCGAGGGAGGAGAGGGACCAGTCGCCGGTGGCGTAGGCGGCGAACGCGAACCGGATCAAGTCCGCGCGATCGGGGTCCAGTTCGATATCTCGGGCTTCTCGGCCTTTGGCGTCTGTGGTGCGCACGTTCAGGTAGCCCAACGGTGCTTTGGTCGGCGTGCCACCGATCGACGCTTTCTGCGTCATCCCTTTGAGGACTTCCTGGGCCAGGTTGAGGGAGTAGAACTCGGCCATCGACGCGAGGATGCCGTGCATGAGCATGCCGGAGGGGGTTTCGTCGATGTTCTCCGTGACAGAGACCAGGGTGATGTTCGCCCCGCGCAGGGTGGAGTGGATGATCGCGTCATCGAGCCGGTTGCGAGCGAGTCGGTCGACCTTGTTGATGATGCAGTACCGGACCGGGTTAGCTGCGATGTAGTCGAGCATTTCCTGCAACGCGCGGCGACGGGCGGTCTTCGCGGACTCGCCGGGCTCGATGAACTCCTTGACGATGACTGCGCCGAGCTGTTCGGCCTTGCGCTGGGCGGCTTCTCGCTGGGCGGGGATGGACAGACCTTCTTCGAGGCCGTTGCGGGTGGCCTGGTCCTTGGTGGAGACCCGCAGGTAGGTGACCGCTGGTATCAGCCCGTCAGCTCCTTCCTCACCGGTCCCGGCTATCTGGTGCCGCTGGTCAGTTGCCAGTGCGCGGAGTGTCGCGACGTCGATGCCGGAGGGGAGACTGATGGGAGACATGGAGTGACCGCCTTTCAGGTGCCCAACTGTGGGTTGGGCGTCTGGGGCGCCGGATGGCGGTCACGTCAGGATTCGAAAAGAACACCCCCGATAGGGGTTTAGGGTCTGTGCCAGCGACGCCGTGATCGTCGTGTTGGCTTCTGATTCTACCGTCTGGGCGTGAGTAGTTGTCGGAGGTGTTTGCCTGCTTGGGCGGTGGCGTCGTCATCGGATGCTCGCAGGGCGAGGCGGATGAGGACTTCGGCGACCTTCTCGGTGTCGATGTCCTCGCGCCTGTCGAACCGGACCCGGACTGGCCGGTCGGCGCCGACTCGATCGGTCCTGCGCGCATAGGAGCGAACCATCAGCGCTCACCTTGCTCACGTTGCGCACCGGGGCGATGGTCGAGGAGTTCACCGGTGGCGTCGTCGATGGTGGTGAAGAACGCGTCCTCGGCGGTTTGCCGCTGCCTGACCTGCTCTCGGACGAAGTCGATGAACTCATCGTCACGGTCAGTGATCACAACATCCTCCACCGGTGGTGGGGGCGTTTCGCCGGGCCAGGCGGTCTGCCGGGTCGCACGGTCCCGGTCGAGGCGGGTGCCGGATGCCGCCACCCAGTCACGCAGCCGCGCCCTGGTGTCGGCGAAGTCGCGGTGCCAGCCGACAGGTGCGGAGCCGTTCTGCTCAGGGTCGTAGGCGCACAGCCAGTGCAGGTGCAGGGCTGATAGTTCCCAGACCAATTCGGGGTGGTGGTGCCAGAACGGGGGGATCACGGCGGCGGGGAGCCCGTAGGTGTGGCGGAGCCAGTCGACCCACCGGTTCAGCTCCAGCCACTCTTGCTCCAGATCGTGGGCGGAGAGCAGGTTCCAGTTCACCGGGTGCGGCGGTCCGCCCAACGACTCGGTGGTCATCTCATCGCCAAAGTCGTCGTCCAGGTCGTCTTCGAGGTCGTTCTCATCGGGCTCGGGGGGTGGAGTGCGGGCGTTCATGATCCTGCTTCTCCCGGTTCAGCGACCCAGCACCGGCGTATCGGCAGCCGGTGAGGCTTGTGGCGGGTCGAACGCTCGGTTCTGCTGCCGGGATACGTTCTCGCGCTCTGCGGTGACACCTGCACGGCGAGGTGTTCGGTCCACGTCGTAGCGGGTCCGCGCGGTGTCGTGGCCGATCTTCTTGGCCACGAACTCCTCGCCCTCGATCTGTTGCCCGTCACGGGTGTAGGAGTACTCGTGCGCGTAGCCTTCGGCGACGAAGTTGTCGCCTTTGGTGAACCGCTCATACGCGCGTTCGGCCGTTGCGCGGTACAGCACGAGATTGCTGAAGCTCGGCTCCAGCTTCGTGAACGCCCCGTCCTCTTCGCGGTGGTAGTTCTCCTGCCCGAACCGGGCATAGAACCGAGCGTCACCGTTCTCCGTGGTGGTGAGTTGCGGATCGGTGGCGATGAATCCAGAGATGGACTGCTGCGTGCGGATAGCCATTGAACCTTCTCCTGACGATCAGTCGCGACCACCAGGGCGTGGTCGCTGTGTCAGGCAGGTGCACACCGCGACCCATGCTCGGATCAGGGCTTTCGGTGCAGCAGCGCTTCGATTTCTGCTCGGTCGGCCTTCAACGTGGAAGCGTCGGAGCGGGACGGCCAAGCCCGTAGATCGGTGACGATGGGTGGGGCGGCCCGGAGGAGGGTGACGCCAGTGCCAAACGGGAGCGTTCTGATCCGGTCAGGCGGCAGGATCGCGACGCGGCGAATGGAGCGTTGGTTGGAGCGGGTGCCGTGGTCGCCGAGGGTGACGGAGTCGGTGTACTCGTCGCGCTCCCCGATGAGTGTGGAGAGGTCTTGGAGGTCGCGGCTGTTGGAGGCACCGCCGAGGATGATCTTGACGATGGAGGCGTCCCAGATCGCGCCGGCGGCGTTGTCGTTCCATTTGTCGCGCGCCTGCGCCAATGACTGCAACACAGGCAGGGTGGTGATGCCGGTGCCGCCGCCCTCAGCCATCAGCGTCGGGAGGCTGGGCAGGGGGGCGAGGTTGCCGATCTCATCCAGGGCAAGCAGCAGGGGCGGGTCGAGGCGTGCGCCGGGTGAGCGGGCGGCGATCCGGCGGGCGGTTTCGATGAGGTCTTCGATGAACGCGGCCACCAGGGCGGCGGATGCGCCGGTGCCGGCGCCGGTGGCCAGCAGGTAGAGGGTGCCGCGGTCGCGGATGAAGGTCTCGGGGTCGAAGCTCTCACCAGGTCCAGGCGAGACAGCGTCCAGGACGCGCGGGTCGGCCAGCGCGCCGAGGGCCAGGGCGACGCCCTGCCAGATCGAATCCCTGGTTTTGGGGTCGGCGTCGATCATCGCTCCGAGGGAGTCCGCCCACCCGGTGGCTGCCTGGGTGTTGTTGGTGAGGATCGCGACGGCTTCGGCGGCGGCGGTGGGGTCGAGGGTCCAGCGAAACAGCTCGGCTGGGGGCCGGTGGTCGAGCGCCGCGGCGTGTAGGAGGGCTTGGAGGGCGGTGCGGGTCTTGCCTTCCCAGAAGCCGCCGGATTCGACCCCGCCGGCGGACAGGCCGGTTGCTGCGGACAGGCCGGTGGCTCGGATCATCGCCGTGAGCGGGTCCTCGCATCCGCGGATGGGTGACCAGCGCATTCCGGCGGGGATGCCTTCGGCGAGGTGTTGGGGGTCGAACACCGCTACCGGCCGACCGCCACGCTGCCGGGCGCGGAGGGTGGCGGTGAGGTTGTCCGGCCGCGTGCTGGTGGTGACCACGGCGCCGGGGGCGTCAAGGATCGTCGGGATGACGATGTGCAGGCCCTTGCCGGAGCGCGGGGGGCCGATGAGCAGGATCGAGTCCTCCACGCTCGCCCACACATCGCGCCCCTTGGACGCGCCGATCCGATACCCGACATCACCGGGTGCGGGTTTATCGAGGGATGGGCGCAGTGTCCCGGCCCGGCGTAGCAGCGCCTTCGCTGAGGCGGTTTGGGTGACTTCATGGGCCGTGGCGGTGCCGGCGAGGCGGCGCGGATCGGTCTCAACCCGGCGGGAGTGGCGGCGCAGCCGCATCCACACCCATGCCCCGGCCGTGACCAGGCCAGCGAGCATCGCCGCGGTGATGATCCAGTACACGGACGAGTTGAGCCCGGTGGCGTCGAGCGCGCCCGCGGGGTCGCCGGGGTTGAACAGCACTCCGAGCCCCGACGCCGGTCCAGCAGTGGGTTGGGGTGTACCGGTGAGGAACGCGGCAACGGACCCGGAAGCGCGCAGGATGAGCGCGATCCCGAACATCCCCACCAGGGCCATGAGAGCGGCGTTGGTCAGCTCGTCACCGAACGCCCCGGCCTGCCGCCCGGATGGGGTGCTCATGACAGCCGCCGCACGTGGATCGTGCCGGAAATGCGGCCGAACAGAATCACCTCGCCGCCGCCATCGGGCAGCAGCAACCGGAGACGACCTCGGTCCAGGAGCGTGCGGGCATGACCGGTGCTGATAGCATCGGTGTGGGAGACGATGACCGCGGCCGCGACGTCCTCGCCGGGCACGAACCCCTCCCCGATCATTTCGACCAGGTCCGGCCCCCGTTTGCTCCTGCTCGTGACCCGTGTTTCCCGTTCGTCCTCGGTCTTCGCTTCGGTGTCAGGCGGTTCGGACCTGTCGCGGCGACGGGCGCGGATGACGTCGGTGAACACGCTCCCGTCGCTTTCGTGCACCTCGATGCGCACCGTGATGGTCCGGTCCCGGGTCAGGGCGTCCAGCAGGGACCCGAAGGTGCTGCGCGTCCATGCTTCGCCTTCAGGTGGTGGGACGTCGGTGCCGTCGAGGGTGACGCCCAGGGCGCCGGTCTCGGTGACGGTGATGACCGCGTGCGGCAGCACAACCGGCGTCTCCTCTGGTTCCGGCCGAGGCGTGCGGCGTGGGGCTTTGCGGGTCATCACTTCACCCCCGAGGTGAGCCGCGAGCTGGTGTCGAACAGTGTCAGCTCGGCGGGATGGAGCTGGTGCTGGGTGACGAAGGCCCGGTCTTTGATCCGCCACAGCCCCTGCCCGACACCCAGGCCCGGGAGGAGCTTCTGCTCGGTGCCGGTCAGGCCAAGAGCCTGGGCGGTGGGGCCGAGCTGGTCGGATTCTTGCCGGTAGACGATCCGAGTCTCGGCGTTCGCGAGGAGGCTGTTGGCGAGGGATCGCATGGCGGAGCCGGCGTCGCCGACGTTGTCCAGGTCGGAGAGTTTGTGGAAGATCAGCATGTTCGCGATCCCGTAATGCCGCGCGAGACGCCAGTGCGCGTCCATCCGCTTCAACAAGGCGGGGTGGGACATCAGCCGCCACGCTTCGTCGTAGATCACCCACCGCTGCCCACCGTTCGGGTCCAGCAGCGCGGACTCCATCCACGCCGACGAGCACGTCATCAACACCGAGATCAATGTGCTGTTCTCGGTGACGCGGGACAGGTCGAGGCTGATCATCGGCAGGCTGGGGTCGAACCGGACCGTGCTGGGGCCGTCGAACAGGCCGGCGAGGTCACCGGCGACCAGGCGGCGCAGGGCATGGCCCACGAGCCGTCCGTCCTCGGCCAATCTGCCGTCGGCGGCCTCGTCCGGGGTGAGGATGCGGTCGACGACCATCGGCAGGATCGGCACGGTGTTTTCTGCGACGACTGCGGTGAGAGCGAGGTCGATCGCGGTGTGCTCCAACGGCGTCAACCCGCGGGCCAGGACGGTCTCGGCCAGAGCGCCGATGAGGTCGCGGCGGCGGGAGGCGACCGTGATGGCCCACTCCCGGTCCGACAGTCCGGTGGGCCGGTGGCCTTCATCGAGGGGGTTGAGGCGTGTGTTCAGGCCGTGGCCGAGGACGATTGCCCGTCCGCCGACCGCGTTGGCGACGGCGGTGTGCTCGCCCTTCGGGTCGCCGGGGACGTAGACGCGCCGTCCGAACGGCAGCGACCGCGTGTAGAGCGATTTCGCCAGCGAGGACTTGCCGGAGCCCACGATGCCGACGAGGACGACGTTGGGGGCGGTGATGATCCCGCGGGCGTAGAGGACCCAGGGGTCATAGACGAACGAGCCGCCGGAGTAGAGGTCTTGGCCGACGAACACGCCGTCGGCGCCGAGGCCGCCTTCGGCGACGAACGGGTACGCCCCCGCCAACGTCGCGGACGTGTCCTGATGGCGCGGGAGCCGGAACCTGCCGGGTGTGCGCAGCGCCGCCGGGCCGGGCTCACCGGCGGCAGGCAGGTACGTGGTCGCGCGTCGCTCAGTGCGTTCCGCATCGGCCTTCGCTCGCGCGGCAGCCTGCTCGGTACGGTGCTGCTCGGCCCGCAGCGCTGCGGCAGCCCGCCGGCGTCGCTTGCGCAGCCGGCGACGCTCAGCGGCCGGGGCCACCAGGACCGATGCGTGCAGCCGCTCGTTCTCTCGCGCGCTCACAGCGACAGCCCCCGCCCAGCCGACCGTGCGGAGCGGGCCGGCCCGGCGAACCAATCCCGGTCCACAACCGCCGGCCCCTGCTGCGCCCGCGCGGACGCCGGTGTCACCGAGGACCTTGGCGTGCTCGAATCGAGCGGGCCGACGCCGCTGATCGCTTCACGCGCGGGCACCACGCCGGTCTCATCCAGGCCCGGGTCGGACATGGCGGCAGGGTGTGCACGCAGGAGGCTGACGTGGCCCATGAACGGGTTGTACGTGAGGGTGTAGTCACCATCCGTGATCACCCGGTCGAGCTGCCCGGTGGGTGGTTCGTCGTAGACGTACCCGTTCTCCAGGGCCGCGTCGGTGGTCTCGTCCCCGTAGTCCCAGCCGCGCAGGTGCTCGACGGCCGCATCGGCGCCGTCCCGGTCGATCAGGTCGAGCACCTCGTCGGCCTCGGCGCCTTGGAGGAAGACGACGCTGATCCAGCGCCGCGGCGCGTCCGTGGACACTGCCTCCCCGTCGATCTCCTGGGCCGGGGCGTGCCAGGCGACGCGTCCCGAATGGGTCATTGCGGCATTGACGCGCTCCTCGACACCGTCCAGGAGTGTTCCGGCGTGGTGCAGGTCGTCTGCCGCGGCGAGGGCTTCGGCGGCACCGATCACGTGGTCACCGTCATCGTCGTGAGCGCGGTCGCGATGAGTGAGATGCGCGGAGCCGACCTGGTCGAGCACCTGGCGCAGCGATCGGACGCCCGAGAGGAGGTCACCGAGCACGCTGTAGGTGTCGGCGGGGTTGTCGAAGACGCGGCTGGCGTGCGCGAGCCCGCGCAGCGCGTCGGATGCTTCGGCAGCATCCTGGAGTGGGTCGTGATAGGTGGGCATGAGCGGCCTCCTGTGACAAGCGCGAAAGCCCCGGTCATCCGGGGTCGACTCTCAGGTGCACGCGCACCCCCACGGCGCGAGGGTCGGGGTGTACGCGGGGCGTCAGATGCGGCGGCACAGCGGCAGCGCCGCGGCGGTGAACGCAGCGGCCTGCTGTCCCACGAGCAGCCGGGTTTCACAGGAGGCTTGGATCGCGGCCTGCTCGATCGCGGCCACCCCGGCCTCCAGCTCTTCGACGGTGGGTGCGGAGACGCTGATGAGGCCGGTGAACCGCAGCACTCCGCGGCCGGCGGTCAGGTCGGCTTCCTGCTGGAGCACGTCGTGGTACTCGGCGGTCTGGGTGGCGTCTTCGATCTGCCCGATCTTCGCCCGCTGGGCTTGGTCGGAGATGTGCTCGACCTTCTTCTTGCGGATGTCGCGGGCGGCTTGGTCGGAGCGCATTGGGGTGCACAGCAGCGAGAACGAGCGTTGGATGCCGGTGGACAGCAGCACCGGGGACAGGAAGCCGGGGTAGACCATCGAGCGCGGCCACTCGCTGACCCACAGCACCGCGTGGTGGGCGGAGTCGGTGCGCAACCGGGCCCAGGACTCGTTGACGGCCACGGGACCGGCGGTGGCGAGGTGCTGGCCGAGTTCGCCGTGGCGCTCCAGGGTGGCGGCGATGGCCGGGTCGTACGCGCTGCGCAGGATCACCGCGATCTGTCCCGGGCTCAGCCACCCGGAGGGTTTCAGGTCGGCGGAGCGTAGGGCTGCGACCAGGGTGGACATCTCCTGGCGCAGGACGGCGGCGGCCCCGCGGATGCCGCCACCGGCGGTCCTGATCTGGCGGGCGGCGGTCTTCATATCCAGCGACAGGGACAAGGTGGTGGCGTGCCGTTCCCCGGCCGGCCCGGCACGCTCGATCAGTTCGGCGTAGGTGGTCGCGGCCCAGGTGTCGTCGGCGGTGCCGTGGGAGGCCCACCATTCGGCCAGTCCGGTGCCGGAGTCCGGCAGCGTCCGTTCCAGCACTTGCAGGGTGGCGATCCGCCCGGAGCGGCACACCGTGGCCAGCACGCGCCCCCAGGAGGTGACGCGGCGTTCCTGCTCACCCGGGTCCAGGAGCACGAACGCCGGATGGGTCACCTCGCAGACCACGGTGAGGGTCGCAGCGTGGGGGTCGTGGATCATCCCGGCGCCGGTGTCGGGGTCGGTGTACTCCCGCAGCCGGGCCATGTCCCCGGGCAGCGCGAGCGTGCCGACCGGCCGCGGTGCCACGATCCGGCGCCGGTACAGCAGCTGGCCCGCGGTGGAGCGCCACAGCCACCAGCACGCCACCGGCAGCCACTCCACGGCCGGACGCCCAGCGACGGGTACCCAGCTCAGGGCGGCGGCGAGCACCCAGACGGGTGCGGTGTAGGCCAGCAGGATGCCTCCGCCGGCATACAAGGCGCCGACGACGGCGAGGACGCCGGTGGCGAGGGTGATGAGCTGGGATAGGGACAGGCCGAGGAGGATGCCGCGGCGGGTGAGGCGGGAGAACTTGACCGGCACCAGCTGCGTGGTGGACTCCTTCTGCTTCGAGGTCATGGCCCCTTCAGTCCTTCCCGGTCGACTTCGGCGCCGGCGGCGGGGCCGGCTTCTGCGCACGCGGCTCCGGTTGTGCCGAGCCCGGACCCGCCGATGGTGTCTTCGGCTCGACCGGAGGCGGAGCCTTCGTGGCCGGTGGGGACGACGTCGGGGACGCCGCCGGAGGGGGCGTCGCGCCGGTCTGCCCGGCGCTGTCGGCGGCCGTCTCAGCCTGGTTGGCGAGGGCCGTGCCGGCCTTGGGGCCGGCGGTTGCGGCGTCCTTGGCGACCTTCGCCGCGATCACCGCTGCCGCGGCCGGTCCCGCCGCCGCAGCACCCGCACCGGCGCCAGCGCCCGCACTGGCACCGCCGCCTGCTCCTGCGCCGGCTCCAGCGGACCCACCGGCGGAGCTGGCGCCACCAGCGGCACCCGTCGCGCTTCCGGATGCCTGCGGTGTGGAGGTCTTGGCCCGGGGCGGCGCCTTCCCACCGCCCCCAGCGTTCCCCCTGCTGCCGCCGCCGCTTTCGTTACCGCTGTTGTTGGCGCCGTCGAGGACCTTCTTCGGGCCGTCACCGGCCGGTGGGAATGTCAACCTGATCTGG
>NZ_DEPK01000161.1:7731-11759 GCF_002358725.1 Microbacterium sp. UBA3394 | reverse complement strand
CGCACCCGGGACGTGTCCAGGGCGGGGGTCGACCGGGTCTTCGCCGCCGGCGAAGCGCTCCCGGGGACGTGCATCGACGGCGATGACACCGTCACGAAGGAGATCGTCAGCGGCGACCAGCAGATCCGCAGGCCACTCCCGCACCGAGAAGTGCGACCGCTCCCGCACCGGCGACTGCGCCGACAGGTCTCCGGGGTAGGCGCCGAGTCCGCCGTCGAGCAGTGCGGCGCGATGACCGGTGGCGCGCAGCATCCAGACCAGCCGCGCGGCGATCACCCCGCCCTGATCGTCGTAGGCGACGACGGTGTCGTCATCCGAGATGCCGAGTGTGCGCATCCCCTCGGCGAAGACCTCCGGCCGAGGAAGAGGGTGCCGACGACCCTCGGGTGACGGGGGCGCCGAGAGCCAGGTCTCGAGATCGACGAAGACCGACCCGGGGAGATGACCGCGGTCGTAGGCCTCTCTGCCCGATCGACCGTCGAGGTACCAGCGCACGTCGGCGAGGACCACGTCACCGGGGAGTCCGTCGAGACCGTCGATCGCGACGAACGGAGGCACCTGCATCGGATCGCTCATCCCTCGAGCCTAATGATCCCGTCCCGGGTGTTAGCGTCGACGCGTGAGCGCGTGGTGGAGTTCCTTCGTCCATTCATTGACGACGCGTCAGTTCGCACTCGTCATCCTGCAGACGGTCGTCTGGCTCGGGATGGCCGCCGTCTGGGTCTGGGCCCTCGTTGTGGATCCCGACGGGTGGCGAATGTTCCTGGCCGTCGCGTCGACCATGCTCGCACTCTTCTGGACGGGGATCCTCCTCGTCGCGATCCGCGAGAGGCGATCGATCAACGAGTGATCATCCTCCGACTCCGCGATCTGCTTCGATGAGCGCCGCGAGGCGATCCAGGTCTGCGCGGACCGCGGCGACATCGCGGGCGAAGTCCGCGTCGGTCAGGTCGATCTGACGCACGGTGAAGACGATCTCCGCTCCCTGCGGATGCGCGAGCACGCGCATCGGGTTCGTCACGGTGGCGCCTGAGGGCAGGGTCACGTCGTGATCGATCACCCCGAGCGTGTTCCGGGCGACGAAACGCACCTCGACACGACCCATGGGCGAGTCGAGGTGCACCCGGTCTCCGTCGATCACCAGATCGCCCTGAGCGAGACCGGCGGCCCAGAGCGGAAGATGACGCGCATCCACTGCGAACTCGTAGACCCGTCGCGGGTCGGCAGCGATCACCCGGCTGACATGCACGCTCTGCATGGCGACCAGCTTGACACAGGCCCGATGCGCCGGTCGCGCGCGCGGCAACGACATCCTGCCGCTCGTGCGGAGACGAGCGTCAGGACACCGCGGCCTTCTCGGGCTCGGCGGCGAGCGGCCAGAGCTGGTCGAGCAGCTGGCCGACCCAGGTCAGCAGATCGGCATCGGCCAGGGCCGCAGCGCCGGCGGTCGGCAGCGGCACGACGAGCGCGTCGCCGTTCGCGACGAGCTTCGCCTTCGGATAGAGGCGCTGCAGTCGCACACGCATCGAGTCGGGCAGGTGCGCCGGCGCGATCCGGAGGTTCGGTCCCATCGCGACGACGTCGGCGAACCCGGAACGCGCCGCCCGGCGCCGCAAGCGCGCCACCGAGATGAGCCCCGCGACCTCCTCCGGGGGCGTGCCGTAGCGATCGGCGAGCTCCTCGAGAACGAGGTCGATGGCGTCGTCTGCCGCCGTGGCGGCCGCGGCCGCCGACAGCTTCTGGTACGCCTCCAGTCGCAGCCGCTCGCTGTCGATGTAGGCCTCGGGGATACGCGCCTGCACGGGCAGTTCCAGACGCAGCTCCGTCGGGCCCTCGGTCTCCTCGCCGCGGAACTGCGAGACGGCCTCGCCGATCATCCGCAGGTAGAGGTCGAAACCGACGCCGGCGATGTGTCCGGCCTGTTCGGCGCCGAGCAGGTTGCCCGCCCCGCGCAGTTCGAGGTCCTTGAGGGCCACCTGCATCCCGGAACCGAGATCGTTGTTCACCGCGATGGTCTCGAGCCGGTCGGCCGCGGTCTCCGACAGCGGCTTGCCGTCGTCGTAGAGGAAGTACGCGTAGGCCCGCTCGCGACCGCGTCCGACGCGTCCGCGCAGCTGGTGGAGCTGACTCAGACCGTACTTGTCGGCGCGATCGATGATGATCGTGTTCGCGTTGGAGATGTCCAGGCCCGTCTCGATGATCGTCGTCGAGACCAGCACATCCGCTCGACGCTCCCAGAAGTCGTCGACCACCTGCTCCAGCTGGTGCTCGCCCATCTGCCCGTGCGCCACCGCGATCCGCGCCTCGGGCACGAGCTCGGCGAGGTCGGCCGCCACGCGCTGAATGGACTGCACCCGGTTGTGCACGTAGAAGACCTGTCCCTCGCGCAGCAGTTCTCGCCGGATCGCCGCGGCGATTTGCTTGTCGTTGCGGGGACCGACGAACGACAAGATCGGATGGCGATCCTCCGGCGGCGTCGCGAGCGTCGACATCTCGCGGATGCCTGTGACCGCCATCTCCAGCGTGCGCGGGATCGGGGTCGCGCTCATCGCGAGGATGTCGACGTTGGTCTTCAGCTTCTTCAGCGCATCTTTGTGCTCGACGCCGAAGCGCTGCTCCTCGTCGATGATCATCAGCCCGAGATCCTTGAAGACGACCTTCTCGGTGAGGATGCGGTGGGTGCCGATCACCATGTCGATCGACCCGTCGGCGAGGCCGGCGACGACCTGTCGCGCCTCCTTGTCGGTCTGGAAGCGCGACAGCGCACGCACCTTGACGGGGAAGCCGGCGAAGCGCTCGGCGAAGGTCTCGAGATGCTGCTTGACCAGGAGCGTGGTGGGAACGAGCATCGCCACCTGCTTGCCGTCCTGGATCGCCTTGAACGCCGCGCGCACGGCGACCTCGGTCTTGCCGAACCCGACGTCGCCGGAGAGAAGCCGATCCATCGGGATGGACTTCTCCATGTCGGCCTTGATCTCGTCGATCGTCTGCAGCTGGTCGGCCGTCTCGGCGAACGGGAAGGCTTCTTCGAGCTCGCGCTGCCACGGCGTGTCCTGCCCGAAGGCGTATCCCTTCGCGGCCATGCGCGCGGAGTAGAGCTTCACGAGCTCGACCGCGATGTCGCGCACCGCCTTGCGGGCGCGCCCCTTCGCCTGCGCCCAGTCGCTCCCGCCCATCTTCGACAGCGCGGGTGCCTCTCCCCCGACGTACCGCGACAGGAGGTCGAGCTGATCGGTGGGCACGAACAGCTTGTCGCCGGGGTAGCCGCGCTTGGAGGGCGCGTACTCGAGCACCAGGTACTCCCGCTGGCTCTTCACGGCGTTGCGGCCGCCCGAGGACACCTCCCGCTGCACCAGCTCGACGAACTTGCCGATGCCGTGCGTGGCGTGCACGACGAAGTCGCCGGGCTTGAGCTGGAGCGGGTCGACGACGTTCCGGCGCCGCGAGGCGAGCTTCTTCACCACGCGCGCGTCGCCGCCGATGGTGCGGCCGTAGAACTCCGTCTCGGTGAGCACCGCGAATTTCGCACCGTCGGACTGGAAACCCCTTTCGAGCACGGCGCAGGTGAGCTGCGCGGTGCCCGTGGGCACGTCGCCATCGATGCCGTCCACGATCTGCGCGGCGATCCCCCGCTCGCTCAGCACGTCGCGCGCCCGCTCGACCAGTCCGGGACCGGATGCGGTCACCACGACGCGCCAGCCGTCCGCGAGCAGACCCCGCACGTGCTCGGTCGCGCCGTCGACGTTGCCCTGGAAGCTCGGCACCGCTGCCGCGGCGACCTTGACGGTGGCGGCGGCTTCGAGCGCGGCATCCACGTCGATGAGCCCTTCCGCCGACGCGTCGGCCGCGCCCGAGTCGAACCCGCTGAGGGTCCACCACACGCCGCCGCGCTCGGTGATCCGCTCGCGTAGGGTCGGGAGGGTGACGAAATCGCCGGCGCCGAGGTCGACCGGCGTCTGGGCGCCGGCGGTCGCGGCCGACCACGCCGCATCCAGGAATTCGCGGTTCGTCTCACTCAGGGTGATCGC
>NZ_DEPK01000161.1:4597-7329 GCF_002358725.1 Microbacterium sp. UBA3394 | reverse complement strand
TCCACGAGGACAGGCAGGAGCGATTCCATCCCTTCCACCGGGATGCCTTCGGCCATCTTCTCCAGCATGCCCCGCACGCCGGGCAGGGCGTCTCGGCGTGCCCGGGCGCGCTCGCGCACGGCGGGCGTGAGCAGCAGCTCTCGGCTCGCGACCAGTGTCACGAGGGCGACCTCTCCCGGCAGCGACCGCTGGTCGGCGACGGAGAACGCGCGGATCTGGTCCACCTCGTCGCCGAAGAACTCGACCCGGTAGGGATGGTCGGCGACCGGCGGGAAGACATCGAGGATGCCGCCGCGCGCGGCGAATTCGCCACGGCGCGACACCATGTCGACGCGGTGGTAGGCGCGCTCCACCAGCCCCGCGACGACGTCGTCCAGCTCGTGACCGCGGTCGCCCGGGCGCAGCGTGATCGCCGGCACGTCGGTGAGCCCCGCGGCGAGCGGCTGCACGGCACCGCGCACCGACGCCGTGACGACGAACGGCGTCGTGCCATCGTGCTCGGCGAGTCGCCGCAGCACGTCGAGGCGACGCCCCACGGTCTCGGGACTCGGGCTCAGCCGCTCGTGGGGAAGCGTCTCCCACGCGGGGAAATGCACCACCTCCACGTTCGGGATGAGCGCTTCCAGCGCCGTCCCGAGCGTCTCCGCCCGGCGGCCCGTCGGGGCGACCGCGAGAAGGACCGGAGGCCGCCCGGAGTCGATCTGGCGGCGCAGGAAGGCGGCAAGCAGCGGCGCATCCAGACCGGTGGGAGCGGAGACGTCGACGTCGCGGGAGGCCGAGGAGACGGCGTCCGCGAAGGACTCATCCTGTTCGAGGGCGCGCACGATCCCGGGAACTGTCACCGCACGAGTCTAGTCCGCCTCGCCGACACCGAGACCCCCGACCTCGGCGCGCGCCTCCTAGGATGAGTGCCGTGAGCGATCCCGCAGACCCCCGCAGCGAGCAGGAGAACACGGCAGGTCACGAGTCCTCCGCACCCGCGGCGCCACCGCGTCCGCCGGCCCCCGCGCCGCCCTACGCACCGCCTTCGCAGCCGGTGTACGGCACGCCGCAACCGCCCACGGCGGCCCCCGCCGCACCCGGCGAGCAGCCCACACTCGCCTACGGAACCGCACCGTACCCGGGCCCGCCTCCGTACGGCCAGCCTCCCGCCCCATACGGCCAGCGTCCGTACGGCCCGCCTCCGGGCGCGTACGGGCAGCCCCCGTACGGCCAGGCCGCGCCGTCCTGGCCGTCCCAGCGCCCCGCCGCGAACGGATCGGCGACACTCGGGATCATCGCCTTCGTCGTGGCCGCCGTCGCCGGAATTCTCGTTCCCGTCCTCGGCGCGGTCGCCGGGTACGCCATCGGCGACGGCGTCGGTGCCGAGCTCGGCGACATGCCGGCGAGCGCGGATTTCGACCTCGCGATCCTCGCTCCGGTGCGGGGCTTGGTGCTGTTCGCCGAGATCACGTTCTGGACCGGCACCGTCCTCGGCATCGGGGCGCTCATCCAGGGCATCGTCGCGGCGGTGAAGGCCCGCGGCCGCGGCTGGGCCATCGCCGCGATCGTGATCGCGGCGCTCGGCCCGATCGTCTACGGCACGCTCGCCTACATCCTCTTCTTCGTCGGCCTCGCCGCCGGCGCCCTGTCGAGCGTCCCGTCATTCTGACGCCTCGCCGCCGGGCGCACCCGGAGAGGAGAGCGCGCGTACAGAGGACGAAAGCCGCGGCGTCGGTCCTCGTGAAGCGGGGAATCCTCCGGAGGTGTGGGGATGCCGCGATGCGGCGCGGCGCGTCAGGGACGCGGGGCGTGGTGCCGCTGCTGCGCGGCGACGAGACCCTGGTCGACGAGCATCTCCACCGCATCAGCGGCGTCAGCCAGGAGGTTGGGGAGATTCTGACGCTCGAGCGAGCCGAAGGGATCCAGCACCCAGTCGGCGGGGTCCTGACGGCCGGGCGGACGGCCGATGCCCACGCGCACGCGCGGGAACTGCGGGGTGCCAAGGGCCTTCGCCACGTCGCGCACCCCGTTGTGGCCGCCGTGCCCGCCGCCGGACTTGAGCTTGATCGTGTCGAAGGGGATGTCGAGCTCGTCGTGCACGACCACGACGCGCTCGGAGTCGATGCCGTAGAACTTCGCCAGAGAGGACACGGGCCCGCCGGAGACGTTCATGAACGAGTTCGGCTTCGCGAGGATCAGCTTGTCCGCGCCCGGACGCAGCCACGTCTCGGCGACGCGCGCGCCCGCCTTGTGTGCACGCAGGGTCTCACCGCGCCGGTCGGCCAGCTCGTCGATGACCATCTGGCCGACGTTGTGACGCGTCGCCTCGTACCGCGGTCCGGGGTTGCCGAGCCCCACGATGAGCCACGTGCGTGCCATGTGCTTTCCTCTCGGTCCGGCGGTGGTCGGAAGACAGCACGAGGGGGATGCGACCGGCGCATCCCCCTCGTGTCTGCTCGCGATTACTCCGCGGATTCCTCGGACTGCTCGGCGGCGACCTCGGCGTCGGCCTCGGCGATCTCCTCCTCCGCGGCCAGCGCGGCGGTCGGCACGTAGATGGCGACGACGAGCGTGTCGGCCTCGGTGACCAGCGACGCGCCGCGCGGAAGCTTCAGCTCGCCCGCGGTGACGTGGGCGCCGTCCTCCAGGCCCTCCACGTCGACCTCGACGTGCTCGGGGATGTGGGTGGCCTCGACCTCGAGCAGCACGGTGGATGCGTCGAGGTTGGCGATGGTGCCGGCGAAGGGCTC
>NZ_DEPK01000161.1:0-4214 GCF_002358725.1 Microbacterium sp. UBA3394 | reverse complement strand
AGCAGATCGATGTGCTCGATGATCTGACGAACCGGGTCGCGCTGGACGTCCTTGACGAGCGTCAGCTGGTCCTTGCCGTCGATGTCGAGCTCGAGCAGCGCGTTGGCGCGACGCACGAGCAGCGAGACCTGGTGGCCGGGCAGCGCGACGTGGACGGGCGAGGTGCCGTGGCCGTAGATCACGGCCGGGATCTGGCCGGCGGCACGCAGGCGGCGGGCGAAGCCCTTGCCGAAGTTCTCACGCAGCTCGGCGTGGACCTTCGCATCGATTTCGGTCGACATGATGGATTCTCCTTGCGGGCACAGGCCCGTTGCGATGCTCCGTCAGGAGCGAGGTATGGGGTGTTCGACTCGAACGCGAGTGCGTGAGGAAGTGCCTGTCCGCCCTCGTCGATCACGGATGCCGCAGCGTCATGCGCGTATCCCTCGCCGAAGTTCAGCGACGAGTCTACCAGCGCAGCCCGTACGATGAAGACGCACCCCATCCAGCTCTCTCGGAGGACCCTTCATGGACTACGGCTTCGCCTCGCACGTCATTCTCTGGGTGGTGGGCGCCGTCGCCGCTATCGGCGGCGTGGGCGTGGTGCTGGCCTTCTTCAGCATGGGGCGCCAGGCCTACCGGGACTGACCCGAGGGCCACACCTCGACGACGACCTTGCCGGATGCGCGCGAGTCGCGCGCGGTGGCGAACGCCTGAACGACGTCGTCGGCGGGAATGACGTGGGTGACGACGTCTTCGATGCCCGGGTTCTCGTCGAGGAGCACGATGGCGTGGTCGATCTCGTCATTGAAGCGGAAGGTGCCGTACCAGCGCAGCTCCTTCGAGATGAAGGCGGCGATGTTCAGCGGGCGTTCGGCATCGGGAACCATCCCGACCTGCACGACGGTGCCGCCGATGGCTGCGGCCTTCAGCGCGGTGTTGATGGACGCGGCGACCCCTGAGCATTCCAGCACGACGTCGTATGCGCTTCCGGGCACGTCGTCGCGGGTGACGTTCAGAGCTTCGGATGCACCGAGGGCCAGCGCCCGCTGGAGGGGTTCGTCGAACACGTCGGTGACCGTCACCTCGGCCCCCGCGGCGACCGAGGCGGCCACCGCGAGCAGACCGATCGGCCCCACGCCGGTGACGAGCACCTTCTTGCCGCGCACGTCGCCGGCCTTCCCCAGTCCGTGCAGGGCCACGGCCAGCGGCTCGGCGAGCACCGCGCGGCGCACCGGAAGGGTCGGCGGCAGCGGGCGGACCATCTCACGATCGACGAGGATGCACTCCACCAGGCCGCCCTGGGTGTGCGGCCACGTTGAGGCCGACCCGAGGTAGGCGCCGCCCGGCCACAGGTGCGGGGAGTCGGCGAGGTCGTCGCGATGCTCGCCGAAGGTCGCGGGGTGCACGGTCACCGGCGTGCCCGGCTGCCACTCCCCGGTGGGGTCGTGGTCGATGCGGCCGGACACCTCGTGCCCCGGAATGAGGGGCTCGCGCACGACGAACGCCCCGTTGGCCCCGTCGAAGTAGTAGTGCAGGTCGCTGCCGCAGATGCCGACGTAGTCGATGCGCACGCGCACCTGATCATCGGTCGGCTGCGGGGTCTCGAGCTCCGCGATGCGGATGCTCTCCTTGCTGTCGATGAACGCGGCGCGCATATCGCTCTCCTTCCGATCAGACGACCGCGGTCATTCCGCCGTCGACGAAGATGTTCTGCCCCGAGACGAAGCTCGAGGCGTCCGAGACGAGGAACCGCAGGGCACCGTCGAGCTCCGAGAAGTCGCCCCAGCGCTGGGCGGGCGTGCGCTGCGCGAGCCAGCCGCTGAAGGCGGGGTCGTCCACGAGGTCGCGGTTCATCTCGGTGGCGAAGTAGCCCGGCGAGAGCGCGTTGACCTGGATGCCGTGGCGGGCGAGATCGGCGGCCATCCCCTTGGTCAGCTGCGCCACTCCCCCTTTGGAGGCGGAGTACGGCGCGATCGTCTGCCGTGCGAGGAACGACTGGACCGACGCGACGTTGACGATCTTGCCGGAGCCCCGCTCGATCATCGCGGGTGCGACGAAGCGCGAGACGTAGAAGACGCCGTTGAGGTTCGCCGCGATGATGTCATCCCAGTCCGAGACCGCGAAGTCCTGGATCGGAGCGCGGCGCTGCACGCCGGCATTGTTGACGAGGATGTCGGGGACGCCGTGTGCGGCGATCATTCCGGTGATCCCCTCCTCGACCCCCGCCGCATCGGTCACGTCGAACGCGACCGATGCGGCGGGCTGGCCCGACGCGTCGGCGATCTCGGAGGCTGAGCGAGCGGCCGCGTCGGCGTTTCGGCCGTGCACGATCACGCGGGCACCGGCGTTCGCCAGGCCTTCGGCGAGCGAGCGCCCGAGGCCGCGCGTCGAACCGGTGACCAGCGCGAGCCGGCCCGAGATGTCGAAGATGTCGGACATGGATTTCCTCCGGTCGTCGGGGTGGGTGCGTTCGGCGGATCAGACCATCGACGCGACGCCGAATACGGCGAGCACGAAGACGAACGCGGTGACCGACTCGATCGCCTGCTGAACCGTCCAGGTCTTCAGCGTCGTCTTCACGTCCATTCCCATGAGGCGACCCACGAGCCAGAACCCCGAGTCGTTGACGTGGCCGGCGAAGACCGAGCCGGCGGCGGTGGCGAGCACGATCGCGGCGATCTGCAGCGGGTTGAAGTCACCCGCGAGCACCGCCGGGGCGGCCAGACCAGCCGCGGTCACGAGAGCCACGGTGGCCGAGCCCTGGGCCAGGCGGATGACGACCGCGATGAGGTAGGCGGCAACGATGACCGGCAGTCCGAGGTCGCTCAGCGTGTCGGCGAGGGCCTCACCGATGCCCGATGCGCGCAGCACGGCGCCGAACATCCCGCCGGCGCCGGTGATGAGGATGACCGAGGCGACCGGGCCGAGTGCCGAGTCGAGCAGCTTCTCGATCGCCGTGCCCTTCTCACCACGGCGCGTTCCGAGCACGACCATGGCCACCAGGACCGTGATGAGCAGGGCGACGGGCGAGGTGCCTAGCAGCACCAGGACCTGCACCCACAGGTCATCGGCCGAGACGGCACCGATGCTGGCGAGGGTGGTCAGGCCGGTGTTCATGAAGATGAGGAGCATCGGAAGCAGCAGCAGACCGACGATCGTGCCGGGCTTGGGCGGGTTGACCGGCTGGTCCTCGTCGATGTCACCGAAGAGGGTGGGGACCGGCAGCGGGATGCGCGTCGAGACGAACTTTCCCCAGAGGTAGCCGGAGAGGTACCAGGTGGGGAAGGCGATGATCAGACCGACGATCAGCACGATCCCGAGGTTGGCGCCGTAGAGCTCGGTCGCCGTGACCGGGCCCGGGTGCGGGGGCAGGAACACGTGCATGACCGAGAACGCCGCGGCGGTCGGGATGCCGAACAGCAGCACGTTGTTCTTGGACACGCGGCGGGCCACCGCGAAGACGATCGGGAGCATCATGACGAGGCCGGCGTCGAAGAACATCGGGAACCCGAGGATCAACGAGGCGATGCCCAGCGCGAACGGCGCGCGCTTCTCGCCGAAGATGTCGACGAACCGGTCGGCGAGCGCTTTGGCGCCGCCGGAGTGCTCGATCAGACGGCCGAGCATCGCCCCCAGCGCCACCAGCAGCGCGACGGAGCCGAGCGTGCCGCCGAGACCCGTGGTGAGTGTCGTCGCGATGGCGCTCACGGGGATCTGCGCGGCGAAGGCCGTCAGGAGCGAGACGATGATCAGCGTCAGGAAGGCGTGCACCTTGAAGACGATGATGAGCAGCAGGATGAGCGCGATCGCGCCGGCTGCGATCAGCAGCAGCGGAGCCGTGCCCAGGGTCTGGGACCAATCTTCCATCGGTGAATCTCCGTTGATATGCCGAGGGCACCGACGAAGTCGTGCGGTGTCCGCGTGTACTATGCGAGCGTCCTCCGCAAGTCATCGCGAGGACACCCGATCCTTACACAAAGATCGTATTATTACCACCAGAAGATCGTATTTATTGGAGTCGCCGTGGCGCAGGCCTCGCACACGAACGTGCTCGACGACCTCGGCGTCCGCATCGCCGCGGGCGAGCTGACGTCCGGGCAGGTCCTGACCGCCGCCGGTCTCGAGGATGAGTACGGGGTCTCCCGCACGGTCATCCGGGAGGCCGTACGCGTGCTGGAGGCCATGGGGATGGTCGCCTCGCGTCGGCGCGTCGGCGTCACCGTGCAGCCGGC
>NZ_DEPK01000227.1:0-3584 GCF_002358725.1 Microbacterium sp. UBA3394 | reverse complement strand
CAGGATGCCCGGCCCCGCCCACGCCGAGCGCGACTCGGCCGCATCCACGTCGATTCCCGGGAACCGCTCCAGCAGGGAGGGAGCGGAAGCAAGCATGACCGAGTCGCCGACGGCGGTGATCTCGTCGCCCCGCACGGGGGTGGGGGAGGGACTCGGGGCCGTGGCGTCGGATGCCTCCACGGGCGCCGGCGAGGTCTCCGCGGGTGCAGGGGTCGGCGAGGCGGCGGCCGTCTCGGCGGCGAGAGCGGCGGCGCCGGCTTCGACGACGGACTGACCGGAGGAGACCGCGGGTGCCGCGGCGACGGCCGCGCCCGCGCCCGCGACGAGGGCGGCGCCGGTGGCGAGACCGGCGAGCGCGGTCGCGCGCCGCGCCGCCCGGGCACGCAGCGCCGCACGCACGCGCCGGGCGCAGCCGCGGAAGCCGAACCGGCGCACCGGCGTCTCCACCCAGCGGTACGACGCCTCCGCCAGCGCGAGGGTCGACACGAGGACGAGAGCGCCGACGCCGACCGGCACCCCCGCCTCCGGGCCGGTGCCGGTGGTGGCGGCGACGAGGAGCACGAGCAGCGGCCAGTGCCACAGGTAGATGCCGTAGGACCGGTCGCCGACCCAGCGCAGCGGGATGGCATCGAGCGCCCGGCCGAGGCGGGAGCCGGGCCAGACGCCGGCGAGGATCACCATCGCGGCGCACACGCTCGCCGCCAGGAGGGCGCCGGGGAAGGTCGCCGTCGTGTCTCCGGCGGGAATCGAGGCGATGGCAAGGATGCCGATCAGCCCGGCGACGCCGAGCGCGGACACCGTGGCGCGCGCACCCCCGGATCGTGCCCACGCCGGCAGGTCGCCGACGGCGAGGCGACGCAGCAGCGGCGCCATGCCGAACGCGAGAGCGACGCCGAGCAGCAGACCGAACGCGTGCGTGTCGGTGCCGAAGTACGCGCGCGTGAGGTCGCCGCCGGAGGCGACGACGGCGCCCATCCACACCGCGGATGCCGTCGCCGCGACGAGGGCGGCGGTCACCCGCGCCCAGGACCGGGGGAGCATCAGGAACAGCGGCAGCACGATCGGCCACAGCAGGTAGAACTGCTCCTCGACGGCGAGCGACCACATGTTGCGGAACAGCTCCGGGGTCGTGGCGGCGAAATAGCCGTCGCCACCGGAGAGCGCGACCCAGTTGTAGCTGAAGGTGAAGGCTCCGACGATCTGCGCGCCCAGCCGCACGAGCACGTCGCCGCCGATCATCCACGCCGCGCTCGCGCAGGCGATGACGACCAGGGTGAGGGCCGGCAGCAGGCGTCGGGCGCGTCGGCGCCAGAAATCGACGAGCGAGATGCGTCCGGTGCTGCGGTGCTCGCGCAGCAGCAGGGTCGTGATGAGGAAGCCGCTGATGACGAAGAACACGTCGACGCCGACGAAACCCCCGGGGACAAGCGCGCCGGGAAAGAGGTGGTAGAGCACGACCAGGGCGACGGCGACGGCACGCAGACCGTCGAGGCCCGCGTAGCGCGTGGGCGTCGCGGCGGGGTGCTGCGCTGGAGAGGTCATCGGTCCGGGGGAGGAGGGGGAGGAGGGGGCGACACGTCAGTGTACGACCCCCGCGCGGGAACTCCCCGAGCATCCGCCGCAAGGGTCGCCCGACATAGGCTGGAGCGGTGCGCATCCGTCTCGACATCGCCTATGACGGCACGCACTTCCGCGGCTGGGCGCGCCAACCCGCGCATCGCACCGTTCAGGGAGAGATCGAAGACGCACTCGCGCGCGTGATCGGCGGCTCCCCGCGACTGGTCGTCGCCGGGCGCACCGATGCCGGCGTGCACGCCTCCGGTCAGGTTGCCCACGTCGACCTCGACGCGGCTCAGACGGAGCGGATGCTGTCGCGCCGCGCCCGCGCCCCCCACGCCGATCCGGTCGAGGCGCTGGCCGCGCGCGTTCGCGGCGTGCTCGGCGCCTACGCGGATGTGACCGTGCACGCCTCCCGCGTGGCGCCGGAGGGGTTCGACGCCCGCTTCGCCGCGGTGTGGCGGCGCTACGCGTATCGCCTGGCGGATGCGCGTGCGGGATACGACCCGCTCGAACGGCTCCGCACCACGACCGTGCGCGGCGAGCTGGATGTCGAGGCCATGGACGCGGCGGCGCGGTCGCTGATCGGCCTGCACGACTTCGCGGCGTACTGCAAGCCGCGGGATGAGGCCACGACGATCCGCACGCTCCTGGAGTTCGACTGGCACCGCGACACCGCCGGGGTGCTGGTGGCCAACGTCAAGGCGGACGCGTTCTGCCACAGCATGGTGCGCGCCCTCGTGGGCGGATGCGTCGCCGTCGGCGAGGGCCGCCTGACCGCCGGTGACCTGGCGGAGATCCGGGACCGGCTGGTGCGGGTTCCCGACGTGAAGGTGCTCGCCGCGCGCGGCCTCACCCTCACCGAGGTCGGGTATCCGGCCGACGACCTGCTCGCGGCGCGCGCCGCGCAGACCCGGAACCGCCGCGACCGGGACTGACCCGGGTTCTACTCGCCGGGCTGGAAGATGGCGACGGTGAGCGTGTCGCTCGCGGTCTGCTTGGCGTACTCCTTCGACGTGGGAGTCGTCTGCACGAGGAAGTCGTAGGTGAACTGGAGCTGCACGGCGGCGGTGTCCGCGGGCACGGCGCCTACGTTGAAGGTCTGCGAATAGCTGTACGGCGAGAGCACGAGGTAGCCGGGCGAGACGGCGGATGTGTCGGTCTGCGGATCGAGGGCGTCGATCGTCACGCCGTCGGCGTCGAGGGCGACCGCGACCATCGATGCGCTCTGCAGGTACACCTTCTGGCCGTCGTCGGGGGTGACCTCGGTGACCATCGAGATGCTCACGGGCTTGACCGCCTCCGCGGTCCACAGGTCCATCGACAGCGTCGACCAGTAGTCCACGGTCGCGGTGACGGCACCGGCGACGAGCTCGCGCTGCGTCGAACCGCTCGACAGGTCGTTCGGCACTGGCGCGGGTGCCGGGGAGGCGGAGGTGCGGGTGGGGCTCGGGGTGGCGTCGCCGCCGTCGCCGTATTCCCACGGCGCGGGGCCGCATCCGGCGAGAACCAGGGCGAAAGCCGCCGTCGCCGTCGCCGTGCCGACGCGTCGTGCTGTTCCCATGTGCCCTCCCGGCTCCGTGTCCTCCCAGCTTACGAGAGCGGCGACGCCCACCGAGCGGTGGGCGGGGTGCGAGCCTCAAGGCTCGCTCAAGACAAGCTCAAGAACCTCAAGACCCGTGATCGGCGTGGTTGCCTGTTCGTTGTCGCAGGGATTTCCCGAGACGCCGCCGGGGACCCGAAACCCGGCGGCACCCCTGAACCTGGAGCGGAACATCGTGAGCACCTCGTCTTCGTCGGCCACGCGTCGCATCCTCGCCGTCGGCGCAGCCTTCGGGCTCGCCGTCTCCCTCGCCGGCTGCGCGCAGCTGGCCGAGGTGTTCAACGGGCTGCAGCAGCAGCCGGGCGTCGTGGAGGAGCCGGTCGCCGTCGCGAGCCCCACGCCGCTCGCGACCGAGGACGTCCCCTTCGACTCGATGTTCACCTATGACGGCTCCGTCGCGCTCTCGACCGACGTCGCCGATCAG